>NZ_JAHHDS010000001.1 GCF_019739195.1 Microcella sp.
CCAACTTGCCACTCGCCACCCGGCGCCGAGCTTCGCTCGGCGCCGAGAGCAGTGCCCAAGAACCTCAGTCCTCGATTTGCTTCCGTCGAGCCTTGTCCGCCTTGCGTTGAGCTCTCATCGCTCGCTTCTGTTCCAAGAACGGCTTGATCCGATCTCTCCAAAGAGGCTTGGCAACGAAGAACGCGATCGCACCAACCACCAGCACTACCGCTACGACGATGAGGGCAATCACGGTTGACTTCTCAAGTCCCGAACCTTGCGATTCAGACGAGGCATCGCTCTCGTAGTAGTCGTCTCCACCGTCGTCAGACTTCACCGATCCGCCCTGCGGGGCCAGAACCGGCACCGACCCTGAGGGCCGCGTGGTGCGCTGAACGACCGATTCGTCGACATCGTCCTTGTTGAGCTTGTAGAGATTGTTCCGAAGGTATCGGTGAGTCTGTTCCTCGTCGGCGACGAATTCATTCTTGTATCGACTATCAGCCCAGGAGGTTTTGCCGCTGGCCTGAACATGCAGTGCGCCATCCTTGATCGTGTACGTGCGATCTTCGGAAGAGTTCTTGCCCTCATAGCTGGTCTTCGTCGAAAAGCCGTCGTTCTGCTCGAGCAGTTGCCTGCGTACATCCTTGGTCAGGCGCACTGGTACTCGACTCTCAATAGGGTGCATGTCTCACTTCTTCGTCATGCTACGGGAGAACGACGCTTGCGACTGGTGCGCACCCGCGCGGAGATCCGCGCGGCGACCGCCACGTGTTGCGTGCCGCTGCCGAAGGATCAAGCTCTTTTCGGCTGACTTCTCGCAATCCTGTCCTCCCGCTAGACCCATCTTCGTCGCCCTGGTGTAATCACCCTCAAGAGAAAGCAGGGCCACCGTGCGCTACATGATCACCATCTACTCGAACCCCACCGCCGACGCGGCCTGGGCGACCACCGAACGCGAAACCCTCGACGCCACCCACGGCGCGGTCATCGCAGAACTGGCGGCCAGCAAAGAGCTCGTCGACACCAACGAGCTCGACACCGAGAACGTCACGGTCATCGGCCACCACAACGGCACCCCCGTCACCACCCGCGGCCCGTTCACCGAGGGCACCGAGTACATCGGCGGCTATTACCTCGTCGACGTCGCCAGCCACGAGCGCGCGGTCGAGATCGCCGGCAAGTTCGCCGAGGTCAAGTACTCGCCCATCGAGGTCCGCCGCCTGCTCCACACGGAAGAAGCGAGCTGAGCCATGGAATACCTCCTGCTGATCATCTCCGACCCCGCCGCCCCCACCTACATCCCTGAAGAAGACAACATCGAAGAGTGGGTCGCCGACCTCGAGCGCCGCGGAGCCGCCCGCGCCGGCAACCGCCTGCGCCCACCCTCCGACGCCACGACGGTGACGGTGCGCGACGGCAAGACGATCCTCACCGACGGCCCGTTCACCGAGTCGAAAGAGTCCATCGCCGGCTTCGACCTCATCGACGTCGACAACCTAGACGAGGCCCTCGAGATCGCTGCCGCCCACCCGATGGCCCGCTTCGGCCGCGTCGAGGTGCGCCCGGTCTGGCCGTTCGAATAACAAGGCACCGGATGCCCGCACCCCGCAGCGCGGCGACCAAGGCGAGCACAACCCTCGCCGAGGTCGCCGCCTCCGAGCGCCTCCGCATCGTCGCAACCCTGATCCGCACCACCGGCGACTGGGATCTCGCCGAAGACTGCTTCCACGACGCCGTCACCCGTGCCCTGACGACGTGGCCCGAGCGCGGCATCCCCGACAACCCCGGCGCCTGGCTCACGACGGTCGCGAAAAACGCAGCCATCGACGCGATCCGCAAGGCGAAGGCCGAGCACCGCGCCACCGAGCGCGCCGCCCGCGAACCCACACCCGAGGCAGACGAGGAGGCGACCGTGCACGACAACATCGACGACGACCGCCTCCGCCTCATCTTCACCTGCTGCCACCCCGCACTGGCACTCGAAAATCGCGTCGCCTTCACCCTCCGCACCGTCCTCGGCCTGACCGTCGCCGAGACCGCGCACGTCTTCCTGGTGAGCGAGCAGACCATGCAGAAGCGCCTGGTGCGCACGCGCGCGAAGATCCGCGCGGCCGGCATCCCGTACCGCGTGCCCCCGCCGCACCTGCTGCCCGAGCGCACCGCGGGGGTTCTCGCCGTGCTCTACCTCCTCTTCACCGAAGGCTATTCATCCGGTAGCGGATCCGACCTCGTGCGCCCCGCCCTCGCCGACGAGGCGATCCGCCTCACGCGTCTGGTGGCCCAGCTCCTGCCGCAGCAGCCCGAGGTGCTGGCCCTGCTCGCCCTCGAGCTCTTCCAGCACTCGCGCGCCGCGTCGCGCCTCGACGCCGCCGGTGACCTCGTGCTGCTCGAAGACCAAGACCGCTCCCGCTGGAACACCGACGCGATCATCGAGGCCTCCCGGATGCTCGCCGAAGCCGAGCACACCCTCCACATCCTCGGCGCCACCCCAGGCCCCTACCTGCTGCAGGCCCAGATCGCCGCCGAGCACGCGACCGCCCCGACGGCCGCGTCGACGAACTTCGCCCGTATCGCCACCCTCTACGCCCACCTCAGCCAGGTGGCTCCGTCGCCCATCGTCGACCTCAACCGAGCGATCGCCGTGGCCTTTTCCGACGGCCCGGATGCTGGCCTCGCCCTCCTCGACACCCTCAACCTCGACGCGCACCTGGGGGAGTACCACCTCCTGCACGCGACCCGAGCCGACCTGCTCCGCCGCCTCGGCCGGCCGGCGGATGCTCTGCCGCACTACCGCCGAGCCCTCGAGCTCGCCCCCTCCGACCCCGAGCGCCGCTTCCTCCAGCGCCGCCTCGACAAGCTTCCTTAGAGGCTCCCGACTACCCGTGAACTGGATAGTTCCGCACAGCGACGATTCGCAATGCGATTGCGGGGGCGCTCACGAGGACCAGATCGGGAGATTCGAGGATCTGCTTGTAGACGTCATTCAATTCCCGCTTCGCATCGGGATCTTCGCCCGCCGCGATTCGTCCAAGAGCGACCCGCATCGCGAGAGACACGACCCGATCAGCAGTCGGATCGCCCGTTAGCGACGTGTCACCGAAACCGGACACGGACTTCCCTTGGTCCCTAAGGAAATTTAGCTCCGCGCTCGCACATCGAAATCCGAGGGCGATTGTCGTCTTTGCTGCTAGCACCGGCGCACGCGCGAGGATCGAGGTGAGCTCAGTCAGATATTCAGTAGCTTGCTTTCTTGATCTACGTCCGCGTGCCATCATCACTGCTTCCGCAGCCAAGAACAGATGCCCGCCCGCCTCTTCGTGATCCGCATCATCAAATTCGCTCGAAGTCTCGTCCACCATTATGTGCCTTCAGTTTTGGCAGAGTTGACTTCACGCGATTCTTCGCCGAGCGCACTCTCATCCTCGACTGCCTGAAGACGCGGCTTCGTCATCTCCAAGCTCGCGAGATGCTTCTGAAGTCGCTTCGACATTGGCAGGAACGTGGCAAGCGTCAGGCCTCCCGAGAGTACTGCGCCAAGAACAGGCACAATTTTCGCTACCGAGACCGCGAAGAGTTGCTTGGTCAGACGAATACCAAGGTAAGCAGCCACCTTCTTCACGACTGGGAAGATGGCTCCTTTCGTAAGAGCTTGCTGCGGCAGCTTCTTGAGCACCTGGCCAGCGATCATGGTCGATACCTTCGCGACCCCCGCTTGAGCGAGCTGGACTCCGAACATCACGCCGACGAAGAGGGTCAAAATCCCCTCAGTCGCGTCGTCGAGGCTATCTCCGTCTTCTGCGAACAGATCGGGCCAGCTGTAGATGTATGCGAGTTTCTGAGCGATCCGAAGTACGTGTCCGAAGTATTGAACTATGTCCGCGGGAATCGTGCCGATGATCGCGAAACCGCCTGGTATCCCGGCAGCTGTAGAAAGCGTTGTAACTTTGGCGGTTTCGTACTTTATCGAGTCGTTGGCAACTGCCCGAATGACAGCAACCGGGATGCCAGCCGCGGCGGGATTACTGGCTACAGCCGACTCGATCTGCTCCTCGGTGCAATGCCGCTTGAGAGCCGCCCGCAAATAATTGTCCCGATCGATTCGGACGCCTGGAAGCTTGGCTGCTGCGTTCAAGGTCTGAGTGAACCTGGACCCAGGGTCCTGCGTTTCGACGGTTTTCGACATGAAGGCAATCGTAAGCGCAGCCACCGACGCTCTGGTGACGATTACCCAGCAAAGTGCACTCACCGGCACCTCGCAACGTGTCCCGTCCTGCTGTAAGTCCAGATCGCCGCCGAGCACGCGACCGCGCCGACCCCCGAGTCGACCGACTTCGCCCGCATCGCCACCCTCTACGCACACCTCAGCCGAGTCGCCCCGTCGCCCATCGTCGACCTCAACCGAGCGATCGCCGTGGCCTTTTCCGAGAGCCCGGATGCTGGCCTCGCCCTCCTCGACACTCTCCAACTCGACGCGCAGCTGGGGGAGTACCACCTTCTGCACGCCACCCGCGCCGATCTGCTCCGCCGCCTCGGCCGCCCGACGGATGCTCTCCCGCACTATCGCCGAGCCCTCGAGCTCGCCCCCTCCGACCCCGAGCGCCGCTTCCTCCAGCGCCGCATCGACGATCGAAAGGCTTCTGAATCGGTGGTCCTCCACGCTGCTAGTTCGATGCACGGGCAGACCTGATGATCAGTGTGGTCGACGTGCATCGCTACTGCCGCCGGCTGATCAACCTCTTTTCTGCTTGCCAATGTTCTTAAGCTGAGCATCCAACCAGAATCATGACAGGATGTCGACGGGCGCGAATAGGTTTCGAACTTCGTGGTCTCGCTCCACCCGAACGGATTGGGGATCTCTTGTCGATCGAGCCCATCAAGACTGTTGCTGCCGCCATTCAGAGGCTTACGTCGTCTTTTTCGGATTTCGCGTCGGCTTTCAATGGTGGCGAGTACGTGTTTTGGCTCGGGTCGGGAATCTCGCGAGACAGGGTGCCTCCTTTGGCGGCGCTTGTCGAACGTGTTTTGGAGTACCTCCGTTCGAACGCCGCTGAAGAACCTGAGGTTGGCGAGCACAGAACCGCCTTGAAGGAGGTTCTCCAGCTAGCGGGCCTGACGGCGGAGGAGTTCGAGGGCATCGACTACTCAGTTCCCGTGAAGGACTGGCCGCACCGCGAACGAATCCTCATGGCCTTGTCATCCAAGTACTCTCAAGTCCTCGATGTGCCCGTCGGAGGTGCTCGACCTGAGGACTACCTGGTCTGGTCGGTCCTGGACGTCGCGACTACTTATGGGTCACCAGATCTTGAGCCAGATGTCGAGCATCATTGCATCGCGATCCTTATGCTCGAGGGGCTAGTGGAGTCGTCGGTGACCGCGAACTGGGACGGTCTTGTAGAGCGCGCGTTAGGTGAGCTTTCACCTGCTATCGATTCGCTTGCGAGAGTGATCGTCAAGCCTGACGACTTCCGAATCAGTGGTACTCGTATCGACTTAATCAAGTTCCACGGTTGCGCAGTGCGCGCCCGGAACTCCGAGGATGAGTATCGGAACTTGATCGTAGCGCGGGAATCTCAGATTTCACGTTGGACTCAGCAGCCTGAAAACCAATCAATACGCAAGCACCTAGAGTCGCTCTACACTGATCGCCCAGCCGTGATTCTCGGTTTATCCGCGCAGGATGCGAATCTGCACACGGTATTTGCTCAAGCTATTCAGGATCTTGCGCGGCCATGGCCCTCATCTCCTCCGGCGGTGGTCCTGGCGGAGGAGGAACTGCACCCCTATCACCGCAATCTTCTCAGGATCACTTACGGGCCCAATCACCAAGAGAACTTAGAAGGTATTCGGCAATCCGCGCTTCTTGGCGTGTATGCCAAACCGACTTTGCTGGCCTTGGTCCTTCTGGCACTCCGCCACAAGCTGAGCTTCCTAATGGAGCGTGAGATTGTGAGTGTCTGGGGAGCGCCCGATGCAGAGCACCTGCACGATGGATTGTTGGCGCTCCAGGACCGCGTCGCCAGCTACGCCGATCTTGAGAGCAGTGGAGAGTTTGATCCCTCTGCGACAACGGATCTTCAGAGAAAGTTCGTTGTCCGCCTTGAAGATGTCGCCAACTTGGCCCTAACAGTGTTCCGGACCGGCCGCGCGCCATCCAGCGGCGGGCCTCTCTACGAACCCCTTTCCGATCGCCCAATCAGTCGAGCAGTCTTGAACGCCGATTTTCCCGCTCGACAGTTTGCACGGCTTGGCGTAGCACTCGCCCTCATCGGTCGCGGACTCGAATTGGGGCATTGGTCCGCGGTGCCGGGGACCAGCGGTTTGCCCGCCGATGGCGTGCTTCGCCTGATCACATCAGACCGAAGTGTCCGCGTAAATATCGTGAAGGACGCCTCGACTCTTACAGAGTTGGAGTTGTCGGGGCTTTACGAAGATGGGGATCAAGACGACTTGCTGGTCGTGGCTGATGCGCTTCCCCAAGCGCAAACTCGGTCGCCGAAGTCGACCTATGGTCGCACGGGCAACGCGGGGGCCGGAAAGTTCAGCGTCGCCAGGGGCATCGAGGAGACCGATTCGATTGGAGAACTGTTTGAGGCCTTTATGCTCGCGGGAGGCTTTTGATGCGCGCCGTGCATGATGTTCTGGCTGTGCTGGAGGAAGCTGGCTTCGAGCGTCTCCCCAAGCCATTAGTGATCGCAGGAACAGAATTCGAGTTTGAGGCAGCAGCACGTGGCGGGATTGCTTCCCATGACTTGGTGCTGATTGCGACCGACAAGCTAACCGGGAGGCGTCTACAACGTCTTGTCTCTGGGTTAGCGCGTACGCTCGATATTGCAGCATCCCGACGCCCCGTTAGCGTCGTGCTAATTGGCGGCGTGGCTTCTTCAGACCGGATCGAGCTTGAGCGATTCGCTCGCGTTCTTCCGATCTCTTCACCCGACCCCGACTTGTCAGAGATCGTGTCCGCAATCGCAGTCCTTCTGCCGTTAGACCTGCCGAACGCAAGTTTGATACATGGGTCGTCGGATCCCTTGAACGAGGTGATGGCTGTGCTTGGCCCGTCCAAGGCAGATTCCGAGCACATCGGTCTCATTCGCGCGTCCAACGACGGAGAGCTTGCGGTTCGCGAAGCGTTGCGCGTTTTCGCCAATGAAGGTACGGGGTGGCAGGACCAGGATGAGCCGGACAATGAGTGACTTTCCACTTCTTCACCTGACGGTGACGGACTTTCGGAGGATAGAAGGTGCCCGCCAGTTTCCGCTCGATGCGCCAGTTGTGCTCATCCATGGACCCAATGGCACGGGAAAGACAAGTCTTCTTTCTGCGCTCGAACTCGCGCTAACCGGCGCTATTCGGAGCATGGAGCGACAGTCCGAGCAATACATGGACCATCTACCGTTCTTCGGCCAGCCGTTTGCAACTGTCCAGGCCTTAGTCACTGACTCGCTAATGTCGGGCTCTCGGAACGCAAAGATCAAGGTTGGCGGGTCGCACTCCGAGGGCCGTCCAGCGCTACAGGATGACGCGGCGAGTTTCTACGCTGAACGGTGCTACCTGGACCAGGCTTCTCTGAGCCGCCTGCTGGATTTGTATCAGGATCGGGAAGGCAGTGGTCAGAGCGCTCTCGAAAAGTTTGTGAACGAGCTGCTTGGCCTGGAGAAACTTGACGCGCTACGTGCCGGCTTGTCTGACGCCAATGACTTCAGACGTCTCAAGAGACTCGCTCTGGGTGTGGACGAAGCCGTCCGGCAGGTGAAGGCAACTGATGAGGAGTACGCCGACGAGGTCTCACTGAGGACAGATGCTCGCATCGCAATCACCGCGGCGCGCATGGCGGTGCTCGAAGCCATGGACAGCCTTGGACTAAAGGTCGACTCAGACACCACCAACAGAAACCTGATCCGCCAAGTCAGAGCGGCACTTCGCAATGGCGTTTCTTCCGAAGAATTGGCCACCGCGACGACAGTGCATCAAGAACTAGTCGCTCTTGGTGGCCGAATCTCGGCTCTAGTTGAGAGACCCACGCCGCCGCGAGTCGACAAGACGAGGACCGCTCTCGCGACCGCGAAATCCGCTAGTGAGAAGTGGAATTTGGAAGATGGCGAAAGAGTCCGGGCTTGGGAAGCCGTCGCCCGCGCCGAGGCCGAGGCCGCGGGCGTCGTAGTTCAAAGTGAAGTGCGGCTATCCATTGAGAATGCCCTACTTGTGCTGACGCAGAAGAAGGAATCGGATAGTGCAGTTCGGAAGCAACTGGAGTCATTGACAACCGACCTAGCTGCGGAACGCCTGAATCTAGAGAGCCTTCAGAATCAGCTTGCAGATGCCCATGAACACTCGAGTGCCCTAGTGGAGATTCTCAGCGCAGCCCGTCTTGCCGTCGAAGATACAGGCGACACCTGCCCGGTTTGCGAACGCGATTTCCGTGAGACCGGTCGAGGAGCATTGCCCTCGTTTATCGACTCGAAGCTGGAAGAGCTAACGACCCACGGGGAGCATCTGGTCAGACTGCGAGGTGATCGCGACCGGCGGTCGTCTCAGGTGGTGCAGATGGAAGCGGAACTCGCTCAGCTGCAGGCCCGTAGCCTTCCGGCCGATCAGCTTTCGATCATCAGCGAACGAATTCAACTGCTTTCCAACCTGGCCACACAGACCGACGAAATCGAGCAGGTGAAGGCCCGGGGTGCTGATCTCGCTCGAACTGTAAACGATCTCCAAAAAGCACTGGATGACGTTGAGGCCCAGACGGCCGAGGAAGTCTTCTTGGCAGGCGAGATCGTCAAGTACGCGAGTCGTCTGAAAGTTGAGGCGACTCCGACCACCAGTTCGTTCAAATCCGTTTGGAACCAACTACTCGTGCAGGCTCAGGAGAACCTGTCTCACCTATCGGAAACGGCCGAGAGGCATCGAGATGCAAAGGCAGAACTAGGGCAGCTTGAGGAGCAGATTGAGCATGAGGCTGCCATCGCCAAGCGCCTGGCTGAGATTGCAGACCGAAAGAAGCTATGGAGCGGTCGGCTGAGGGAGGCGAAACGTCGCCAAGGGATCGCCAGAGAAGTCCATGAAGCTGCGACCCGGGCCCGAACCAACATCGTTCAACGTGTTTTCACCCAGTCGCTGAACGACGTCTGGAAGTCGGTATTCACAAGGCTTGCGCCGAACGAAAACTTCGTTCCGGGGTTCGGCATCCCTAGCGCCAACAAGAAGGCGTTCGACATCAAGCTCAAGACGACTCACAAACTCGGCCAGACAAGTGGCCCGCCGCAGATGATGCTTTCCGCGGGAAACCTAAACACGGCAGCCCTTTCCTTGTTCCTTGCTCTTCACCTTGCAGTTGAACCAGTCGTTCCTTGTCTAGTGTTCGACGACCCTGTTCAGGCCATGGACGAGGTGCACGTCGCACAATTCGCAGCCCTTGTCCGGCTTCTCGCGAAAAGGAATGCGAGGCAAGTCATCATTGCCGTTCACGAACGTGAGTTGTTTGAGTATCTCTCGCTCGAGCTGAGCCCAGCCTTCGAAGGCGATGAGCTCATCACTATCGAGCTTGGTGGACGAGCCGAGGACGAAGACGGTGGAGTGACCCGCCACGTTTGGAGGCCCGATGTAGCGGTCCAGAGCTAGCCAGTGAGTTGGTTCAGTCGGCGTTTCGGCACCAATTGTTCCGGAATGCTTCGGACGAGGGTTGTATGTCAATACGCGCGGCAAGGTTAGGCGCTGAAATGTGGGCCCTCCTCAGTACGCTGACCTCATGCCCCCAACTACCCGAGAAGCCCAACGAGCCGAACTCCACAAGGCAATCTGGCGGGTAGCCAACGACCTCCGCGGCAGTGTCGACGGCTGGGATTTCAAGAGCTACGTGCTCGGCATGCTCTTCTACCGCTTCATCTCCGAGAACCTCACGGCATACCTCAACCGCCAAGAGCGTGCAGCGGGCCAAGCCGACTTCGACTACGCCCAACTCCAAGACAAAGACGCCGAACACGGCCGAGCCGAGACCGTCAAGGAGAAGGGCTTCTACATCCTCCCGAGCGAGCTCTTCACAAACGTCCGCGCCAAAGCGCCCGCAGACGAGAACCTGAACGAAACCCTCTCCCGCATCTTCCAAAACATCGAAGGCAGCGCGGTCGGCTCCGAATCAGAAGATGACCTCAAAGGCCTCTTCCAAGAACTAGACCCCAACTCGAACAAGCTCGGCAACACCGTCGCTCAGCGCAACCAGAAGCTCGTCAAGCTCCTCAACGCCATCGGTGACCTTAACCTCGGCGACTTCGAAAACCACGAGATCGACGCGTTCGGCGACGCCTACGAGTACCTGATGCAGATGTACGCGGCCGCCGCCGGCAAGTCGGGTGGCGAGTACTACACGCCGCAAGAGGTCTCCGAGTTGCTCGCCCAGATCGCGAGCATCGGCAAGACCGAGCTGAAGAAGGTCTACGACCCGGCGGTCGGTTCGGGCTCGCTGCTGCTGAAGTTCCAGAAGGTGCTCGGCCCCGGCAAGGTCGGCGGATACTTCGGCCAAGAGATCAACCTCAACACCTACAACCTGGCGCGCATCAACATGTTCTTGCACGACGTGCCTTACGAGCAGTTCCATCTGGCGCACGGCGACACCCTGCTGCACCCCGCGCACTGGGACGACGAGCCGTTCGAGGCGATCGTCTCCAACCCGCCCTACTCGATCAAGTGGGAGGGCGACGCGAATCCTCTCCTCATCAACGACCCTCGCTTCGCCCCCGCCGGCGTGCTCGCCCCCAAGTCGAAGGCCGACCTTGCCTTCACGATGCACATCCTCAGCTGGCTGGCGGTCAACGGAACGGCAGCGATCGTCGAGTTCCCCGGAGTCATGTACCGCAGTGGCGCCGAGGCGAAGATCCGCAAGTACCTGGTCGACAACAACTACGTGGATGCTGTCATCCAGCTACCCGCCGACCTCTTCTTCGGCACCACCATCGCCACGTGCATCCTCGTACTCAAGAAGTCGAAGACCACCAACGAGGTCGTCTTCATCGACGCGTCCGCCGAGTTCACCCGCTCCAATACCAAGAACAAGCTCACGGATGCTCACCGCGAGCGAATCGTGACCGCTCTCGTCGAGCGCGCTCCGGTGGACCACTTCGCCGCGCTCGTCCCGAACGCTGACATCGCCGCACGCGAATACTTGCTGTCGGTCTCCTCTTATGTGCAGGCAGAAGACACGCGCGAGGCCGTCGACATCACGGCACTCAACGCCGAGATCGGACATATCGTCGCTCGCCAGGCCGAGCTGCGAAAGGCGATCGACGCGATCGTTGCCGACCTTGAGGACGCTCGTTGAGCCGGGTTAACGTCCTGCTGGACGATCTCGCACCCGGTGGCGTCGAGTTCGCTCGACTGGGTGATGTCATTCGAATCAAGAACGGACGTGACTACAAGCACCTTGGTCCGGGGGAGGTACCGGTCTACGGAACCGGTGGTGTCATGACTCATGTCGACACCGCCGCGCACGCGGGCCCGTCTGTACTCATTCCGCGAAAGGGCTCGCTGAGCAAGCTCTACTACGTGGACCGCCCGTTCTGGACGGTTGACACGATCTTCTACTCGGAGGTGGGGGATCGAGTTGAGGCCAAGTTCATTTATTACTACCTGCTCACGCAGAGGCTCGAAGAGCTCAACAAGGCAGGCGGCGTGCCGAGCCTGACCCAGGGTGAACTCAACCAGCTGAGAGTGCCGGTACCACCTCTCGAGGTTCAGCGAGAGATCGTGGCAATCTTGGACAACTTCTCGGAGCTGGAAGCGGAGCTGGAAGCGGAGCTGGAAGCGGAGCTGGAAGCGCGACGTTTTCAGTACGACCACGTGCGTCGTAATCTGCTGGATCAGGCCAAAGCGTCGAGTTTTGTTCCTCTCGGTGACCTGGCCACGATCGGTACGGGTAGCCACGACACGAAGGACGCAGTCCCAGAAGGAGAGTTCGTCTTCTACGCGCGCGGTCGAGAACCGCTCCGTTTGGAGTCTTTCGACTTTGACGAGCAAGCGATCATCACCGCTGGAGATGGCGCCGGAGTTGGCAAGGTGTTCCACTTCGTAGACGGAAAGTACGCGCTTCACCAGCGCGCCTATCGCATCGTGCCGGAATCGAAGATGGACGGGCGCTTCCTGTACCACCACATGGTTGCCGAATTCGAGGGTTACCTTCAACAGATCTCGGTTCGTGGCTCAGTCAACTCCTTGCGAAGGCCGATGTTCTTGGCTTTTCCCGTGCCAGTGCCAGCCCTTGGGGAACAAGAACGTATCGCAGGTGTGCTCGACAAGCTCGACGCCTTCGTCAACGACCTCAGCATCGGCCTGCCGGCCGAGCTCGCAGCCCGCCGCAAGCAGTACGAGTACTACCGCGACAAGTTGCTGACGTTCGAGGAGGCTCCCGCGTGAGCAAAGCCCCAGCAACGAGGTTCGAGCCGATTGCGATCAGTGGCGATAGCACGGTCGTGGCAGAGTTCACGCCCGACCCTTCCACGGCGGAGGCGTATCAGTCTGAGGCGGCGCTCGAGCAGGAGTTCATCCGGTTGCTGCAGGGCCAGGCGTATGAGTACGTGACGATCCGGTCTGAGGCCGAGATGCTCGCCAACCTGCGCGTGCAGCTCGAGGCGCTCAACGCGGTGACGTTCACCGATGGCGAGTGGCAGCGGCTGCTGAACGAGTACGTGGTGGGCGCCAACGACGGCGCGGTGCAGAAGACGGTGCGTATTCAAGAAGACCACGTGCACGCCTTTCGGCGTGACGACGGCAGCACCAAGAACATCGCGCTGATCGACAAGAAGAGCATCCACAACAACCGCCTGCAGGTGATCAACCAGTACGAGGTTGCGCGTGGGGTAGAGGGCAGCGGCGATGGTGGCGGTGCGTACGCTTCCCGCTACGACGTGACGATTCTGGTCAACGGGCTGCCGCTCGTGCATGTCGAGCTGAAGCGGCGCGGCGTCGACATTCGCGAGGCGTTCAACCAGATCGACCGGTATCAGCGGCACAGCTTCTGGGCCGGCTCGGGCCTGTTCGACTACGTGCAGCTGTTCGTGATCAGCAATGGAACGCTGACGAAGTACTACTCGAACACCACGCGCCGCCAGCATCTGGAAGATGCCAAGGGCCAGCAGCGGGTGAAGAAGACGAGCAACTCGTTCGAGTTCACGTCGTGGTGGGCCGATGCCTCGAACGCGCCGATTCGCGACCTGGTCGGCTTCACGAAGACCTTCTTCGCCAAGCACGCGCTGCTCGCGATTCTGACCCGCTACTGCGTGCTGACGGCCGACCGCGAGCTGATGGTGATGCGGCCGTACCAGATTGTGGCGACGGAGCGCATTCTGCAGCGCATCGAGATCGCCACCAACTACAAGAAGCTGGGCACGACGGATGCCGGCGGTTACGTCTGGCACACCACCGGGTCGGGCAAGACGCTGACCTCGTTCAAGACCGCGCAGCTCGCCTCGCGCCTGCCGAGCGTCGACAAGGTGCTGTTCGTGGTCGACCGCAAAGACCTCGACTGGCAGACGCAGAAAGAGTACGACCGGTTCGAGAAGGGTGCGGCGAACGCGTCGACCTCGACCGCGGCGCTGTCGGCGAATCTCGCGGACCCCGAACGGCGTATCGTCATCACGACGATTCAGAAGCTCGCGCGGCTCGTGCAGTCGGAGAAGGGTCACTCGGTCTACGACGGCCACGTCGTGCTGATCTTCGACGAGTGCCACCGCTCGCAGTTCGGCGACATGCACGCCTCGATCACGAAGGCGTTCAAGCGCTACAACCTGTTCGGATTCACCGGCACGCCGATCTTCGCCGAGAACGCTGGCACGGGTGGCAACCCGGGTTTGAAGACCACCGAGCAGGCGTTCGGCGAGAAGCTGCACACGTACACGATCGTCGACGCGATCACCGACAAGAACGTGCTGCCGTTTCGCATTGACTACGTCAACACGATCTCTCTGCCGGAGGGGCTGACTGACAAGCAGG
Source organism: Microcella sp. (assembly GCF_019739195.1). NCBI lineage: Bacteria > Bacillati > Actinomycetota > Actinomycetes > Micrococcales > Microbacteriaceae > Microcella > Microcella sp. The sequence goes on from NZ_JAHHDS010000001.1 coordinate 13,957, forward strand.
TGTCGGCGATCGACACCGAGAAGGCGCTGCTCGACCCGACCCGAATCGGCATGGTCGTGGAGTACATCCTCGAGCACTTCGACCAGAAGACCCGGCGCAGTGAGTCGTACGCGCTGCGCGAGCGTCGGGTGCGCGGCTTCAACTCGCTGTTCGCCACGGCCTCGATCGAGGCGGCGAAGCGCTACTACGCGGCGTTCCAGACGATGCAGTCGACGATGCCGTCAGACCGTCGGCTGAAGGTCGGCATCATCTACTCGTTCGCGGCCAACGAGGCCGAGGTCGATGGCTTTCTCGATGAAGAGGCGTTCGACCCCACGGGTCTCGACCTGCCCTCGCGCGAGTTTCTCGACGCCGCGATCGCCGACTACAACGCGATGTTCGGCACGACCTGGAGCACCTCGTCTGACGGCTTTGCCGGCTACTACACCGACCTCTCGAAGCGGCTCAAGAACCGCGAAATCGACATCGTCATCGTCGTCAACATGTTCCTCACCGGCTTCGACGCGACGACGCTCAACACGCTGTGGGTGGACAAGAACCTGCGGTCTCACGGACTGATCCAGGCCTACTCGCGCACCAACCGCATCCTGAACTCGGTGAAGACCTACGGCAACATCGTCACCTTCCGCGACCTCGAAGATCAGACCAACGACGCGATCGCCCTGTTCGGCAACAAGAACGCGCAGGGCGTCGTACTGCTGAAGCCGTATGGCGAGTACTACGACGAGTATGCGAAGTGCGTAACGAAGCTGCTTGCCTTCTGCGCGCCTGGCGAGATGCCGCCGGGCGAGGAAGCGAAACGGGAGCTCGTAGCCCTGTTCGGCGCCATCCTGCGGCTCGAGAACACTCTCACGTCGTTCGACGACTTCGAGGGTGAGCAGTTGCTGACGCCACGACAGCGAGACGACTACAAGTCGGTGTACCTGCGCATCTACGACGAGATCCGCCGCGCCCGGGAGGGCGACAAAGAACTCATCAACGACGACCTCACGTTCGAGATCGAGCTCATCAAGCAGGTCGAGATCACGGTCGACTACATCCTGCTGCTGGTGCAGAAGTACCGCGACGAGCGCGGAGACGGCGACGACAAAGAGATCCGCGCCGAGATCACCCGTGCGATCGATGCTTCGCCCAGCCTGCGCAACAAGAAGGATCTCATCGAGGCCTTCGTCGACCGCGTCTCCGTCGCGGGTCAGGTCGACGAGGAGTGGTCGGCCTACGTCGCCGCCCGACAGGATGCTGAGCTCACGCAACTCATCACCGACGAGAACCTGCAGCCCGACGCCACCCGCGAGTTCATCGACCGAGCCTTCCGCGATGGCGCCCTCCAGACCACCGGAGTCGCGATCACGGGCGTGCTCCCGCCCGCGTCACGTTTCGCCCCGGGCGGAGCCCACGGCGAAAAGAAGCAGCGCGTGCTCGACCGGCTCGGCGAGTTCTTCGAGCGCTACTTCGGGTTGGGTTGAGTGGATTGGATGGGGTCCCACTTTCCGCACGCCAACCCATTGTCGCTTCTGTGAGGCAGAGTCGATCCCATGATTGAAACGTGGGGCGTGTTGGTCGCGGCTGCGACATTGTTCGCATCGGTCATTGGGTTCACGATCCTTCGCGTCCTCGACTTTCGGCGTGATCGACAACTCGCTCGGAGAGCGACGGTATCGCGTGTGCTCGACACCGTCGAACGGGCTTCCAGAGTCTTGGCAACCTCGTCGGTAAGCGGCATTTGGACGAATCATGTCTTCGAGCTAACGCAGGTGTTGCCGCGTCTGCTGCTGGAACTCAATCGGCGAGATCAGGCGATTGCTGTTTGGGTTTATCGCGAAATTCAGCAGGTGGTTTTGGCCAAGGACCGCCGTCAGTCGGCCCGCATCATCCAAGGAATCGGATACACGCTCGCGGAGTGGAAGAACGGGCGAAAGTCCCGCGCCTGGTTCGCGAAAGACCTAGTCAGTAATCCACCGGTCGATCCATTTGTCGTTCCGAAGTCCACTCATGTAAAGCTCAACACTCGCCCGCTCCTCACCCTCCTGACCCTGCCAGTCTTCGCTGGCTTCGCCTTTGGGATCGGACATCGTGCATCCGCATTCGTGGCCAATGAACGCTCGTCAACGTGGGGGAGCCTCACTAAGGTGAAGGCATGACGGCAGCCGACACCTCTGAACCCAAAGCCTGGCTCGTTCGGGGGTCCAAGAATTCAGGCTTCGACCAATGGATGCTGGAGCAGGGCCTCACGGGAATCGACTTCCGTGAAATCCCAGACCTTTCGACAGTGGGCGATCTGGCTTCAATGCGCGACTTGGTTCGCGAAGTCATGCCGCACCTCACGCCTGGTGCAGTCGGAAACTACGCCGCGCAACTCTTCGCATTCGCAAGCCGAATCGCGATAGGGGACTTGGTGATTTTGCCCGTACGCCACTCAGGGAAGTTGGCGTTCGGAGTGGTCACCGGCAACTACTCGTATCGCGTCGGAGACGGAACGCTGAATCACGTACGGAGCGTAGATTGGCGGCTCACCGACATTTCCCGCACCGCGATCAACCAAGATCTCCTGTACTCGCTCGGCGCATTCAGCACTGTGGTTCAGATCTCTCGGAACGATGCTGCCTGGCGCTTCTGGCAGATCGCGAAGGGAGCCGAAACCGACCCCGGCGCTCGTGGCGGCAAGACGCCAACCTCAGTTAGCTCTGAAGCCGAAGCAGTCGATTCAGACGATGCGATTGCCGAAGAAGGTTTCGATATTCTGCGCTACTCGAAAGACCGAGTGCTGGGTCGTATTCGCGAACTCTTCGCCGGGCACAGACTCTCGGAACTTGTCGCAGCGATCCTTGAGGCGGAGGGGATGACCTGCAAAGTGTCGCCGCCCGGCGCTGACGGGGGAATCGACATCATCGCAGGATCAGGTGTGTTGGGCATCTCCGCGCCGACGATCATCGTGCAGGTCGAGTCACAGCCGTCGCACGTCGGTTCGGAGGTTCTTGATCAACTCGGCGGTGTTGTCGGGCAGCACCAGGCGGACCACGGTCTTCTCGTCGCCATGGGTGGTCTCACCAAGCCGGCGAAAGAAAAGGTGGCGATGCAGCGTCTCAAAGTCGCTGTGTGGGATGAAGAAGAAGTTCTGAGCCGCATCTACAAGCACTACTCCGTATTGCCCGAAGAGATCAAGAAGGACATTCCGTTGACGCTCGCGTGGGTGATCGACGAGACGGGGGCGCCCTGAGCGCGAACATTGATGAACCGATGAGGGAGCTGCTGGCGCCCCGGATTTTTGTGGTCCGCCCCGAAGCCATCAGCCGACGTTCACGGGTGCCAAACGTCGCCGGTGTTTATGCGTGGTACTTCAACCAGGCGCCTTCAGGCGTGCCGCTTGAAGGCACACATGTGCAAAGCGAGTGGCACCTCCTTTACGTCGGAATCTCACCTCGTCGGCCACGTCTCGTGGACGGCAAGCCAAGTTCCGGCAAGATCCGACGCAGGATCCGAACTCACTACGGAAGTGACGCGTCGCGATCAACACTGCGATTCTCTCTCGGGGCATTGCTCTGCCGTGATCTAGATCTTCAATTGCAGCTGAGCGATCAATCAGGCCGTTGGACCTTTGGACCAGGCGAGACTCGCTTGAGCGCCTGGATGGCAACTCACACCAAGGTTTGTTGGCTTGAGCACGCTGAGCCATGGCTTGTCGAAGATGCGCTCATCGCCACGGTGCCGCTCGCGCTCAATCTGGATTCGAACTCCAGCGGTTATTTCTACAGCGAGCTGAGGTCAGCTCGTGCCGCGCTCAGGGATGCCCGCCAGGTGACTCTGTAGCGAAGGAGTGCCCAGCGAGGCGGCCGTGGGGGCTCGGCTTGACGGGCTGGCGTCGGAGAGCATCCGGGTCATGCATGATCGGCGCATTCCGCGCTCGAAGGCCAACATCGACCACATCGTGGTGACGCCCGGCGGGGTGTGGGTGATCGACACCAAGTGATACGCGGGCAAGGCGCCCGAGAAGCGGGTCGAGGGTGGCATCATTCGGCCGCGGGTCGAGCTGCTGATCTATCGGGGCGGCGACGAGGTGAAGCTCGAGGGAATCAGGCCTGGTTGCCGACTTGGCTTTGTAGCGCCGCGGCGAGGGGCGGCAGGTAGGTCTCGACCACTTCGCGAACGGTCGCGACGTCGACTCCGAAGTACTAGTGAACCAGGATGTTGCGGAAGCCGCGGATCTGCGGCCACGCGATCTCAGGGTGGGCGTCGGTCAACTCTGCGGGAAGGTGCTTCGCAGCTTCGCCAATGATCTGCAGGTAGCGTTCGACGGCGTCTTCGGCCATGTCTGCAATGTCTCGGTCTTCACTCGAGAGGGCATCGACGTATCGCGCGCACCGATCGATCGCCTCGAGGATGTCGGCGACGCGTTGATCGGTGCTGCGACTCACAATGCGACCGCGTCAGCCAGTGCCGCTGCTGAGATGGATGGCTTGAGGAGTTGCTCGGGGAAAACGTCGATGTCATCGCGCCCGAACAGTGAACGCGTCTCCTCCATGAGACCAGAGGCCCGCATGAGCAGGTTGCCGTCGGCAGCGTTCATCGTCACGACGATGTCGATGTCGCTGTCAGGGCCAGCGTCACCCCGAGCGACTGACCCGAAGAGGCGGGGCTGGGTGGCGTTGTACTTCTTGAGAAGTGCGTCGAACTCGGGTCGGCGCGCCTCAAGGAGCTCGCGCAGGGCGAGCGACGCAGGAGTGGCGACGGTCATCGACATGCGTCGAGGATACCGGGGGATGCTCGCGAAGGCCCGAAGCGGCGGACCTGCAGTGGCGACTTGCGCGGGGCGCCATGTCGGCCCTGCGGTCTATCGTGACTACATGAACTCTCTTTCGAGCCCACCCCGCCCACCGGGCGGGTGTTGTCTCGGAAGGAATCACAATGCAGCACGATCTGACGTGGCCTCTCTACCGCCCTTTGCCGAAGGAGTTCGTCTTCTTCGACGTGTCGGAGGTCATCGAGTTCTTGCAGGGTTGCCCGCCTGACGCCCCGATCTGGCTCGTCAACTACCGGCAGCTGCGCAACATCACGCAGCGGCCGATGGATGGCATGGGCGGAGCGCTCGCGCCCGACGGCGTGCACTTCTGGTAGGCAATCCGGTGGTGTGGGGCGACGGAGTGTCGTCGCCCCGCACCACCGGTCTCCACGCGTTGAAGCGCTTCCATCGGCGACCGCGCTGAACGGTACGAAGTACCTCGGAAGGGGACTGTAGAGGGACCCTCATATCTGCTCAGATGGGTGCATGACTGCCGACGACGTCAACGCCCCCGGAACCTCAGCCCAGCGCGAGTACGAGCGCCGCAAAGCCAACGACGAGGCTCGCACTCGTGCGAAGTGGGGCAAGCTTGGCGGCCTGGCCGTCGCGCTTTCTGACGAAAAGCAGAGCACGAAAGCCTGGAGCACGGGAGCTGCCGGCGAGGCGGCCGTGGGGGCTCGGCTTGACGGGGTGGCGACGGAGAGCATCCGGGTCATGCATGATCGGCGCATTCCGCGGTCGAAGGCCAACATCGATCACATCGTCGTGACGCCCGGCGGGGTGTGGGTGATCGACACGAAGCGGTATGCGGGCAAGGCGCCCGAGAAACGGGTGGAGGGCGGCATCATTCGACCGCGAGTCGAGCTGCTGATCTATCGGGGCGGCGACAAGACGAAGCTCGTCGACGGGGTGCTCAAGCAGGTGGCGCACGTGCAGGATGCGGTGGGCGAGGTGCCGGTGTTCGGCGTGCTGTGCTTCGTCGACTCTGACTGGGGGTTCTTTGCTGACGCGTTCACGGTCAACGGGGTGCACGTGGTGTGGCCGCGCAAGCTGGCGTCGATGATCGAGAAGAGTGTGGAGCCGGTGATTGACGTGGCCGTGGTCGCGGAGCAGATCGCGCAGCGGTTCGTGCGAGCGTGAGCTAAGTGCACTCAGTGCGCGCGCTTACTTACACTTAGCGCGCTAAACGTAACTAAGGCCACGATGCTTCAGACGCGCACCCCCGAAACGGTCGGCTGAAGCGTCAGGGTCAACTGGAGAGCCGAAGCGAGGCGCACGAGCGTGTCTGCAGTCGGGTTGGCGACCCCGGTCTCGATGCGGCTGATTTCGGCCTGTTGCAGGCCGCTCAGCTCGGCTAGAGCCGGTTGGCTGAGTCCATGTGCGGTGCGGGCTGCCTTGAGCTGCGCACCCAATGCGGCGCGAGCGTTTAGCTCGGCGCGGAACGTGTCAGCCGCGGCCTCGTAGACACGAGCGGCATCGTCGGACCACGAGCGGCGCGCGCGCTGTGCGAGATCGTCGAACGACTGAGTCATCGGGTTTTCCTTTCCCGTTCAGTATGTGGCATAACACATAAGGCGTCTAGTGCTATCACCGCGAGCCTCTCCATTTCTTGAGCACCGCCCGAGCGCGGGCGATCTCCTTCTGCTGGCGGCGTGACGATGGGTCGCGCCCCTTGTCGTACCCGTGCAGGAGCAACACGATCCTGTCGCCGTGGAAAGTGCAGAAGATGCGGATGCTGATGCGCCGCCCAGATGCAGTGGTACCGGTCGCTTCGCTCCCCGCCAAGGTCAGGATCGCGTCGAGCGAGCGTTGAATTCGGAACTCGAAAAGTCCGTCGCCGAGTGGCTTGCCCCAACCACCATCGAAGCTGGCGATGCCGTGCACCTTCAAGACCGTCGTCAAGGCCGCCTCAACCACCGCTTGCTCGTAGGGCTTGAGACTGAGATAGAAGCGCTCGAAGCTTGCGTCGGCGTACTCAAGCGTCCAGTCGGGCACCGCGGCACAATAGCCGGGCGACTAGATGTCGGCGCGCGAGCACCACAACTGCAGCTCGGCGGGCGCGGGCCACGGCAGGCTGCGCTCGAGCATCCCGGCCCCGACGGCCGCGGCGGCACCCCAGTCGTCCTCGACGACGGTGATGCCTGCCGGGCTCAGCTGGCTGATGCGCACGCGCTGCACGCGGCCGTCGTCGAGGCGCAGCCCCCAGGGCTCGGCGAGCCAGGCGAGGCCGTGCTGCTCGAGGGCGGCTTCGGCGTCGAGCCATTCGACGTCGGCGGCGACGGTGCGGCCGAGCACGTCAACGGCGGTGTAGAGGGCGCCGGCCGGGTGGATCCAGCCGAGGCGCTCGCCGTCGTCGCGGCGGTGCTCGACCCAGTCGGGTGCGATGAGAGCGCTCATTCCATGAGGGTATCGGGCCGCTATCGTCAACCCATGCTGGCCGACTCTGTGTCTCGCGACCCGACCGCCGACTGGGTTCCGGTCGGCATCGTGTTCGACGGCGATGCGATCGACCTCGACGGGGTGAACCCCTGGGAGCAGTCCTGGCAGGCGACGGGCGAGATCGCGCTCGTGCGGCATCCGGCCTACCCGACCCAGGTGCACGATGTGTCGGTGTACGTCATGCAGGCGGCGGGCCGCAGCATCCGGTTCGCAGCGGGGGAGCTCTCGAACAACGTGTGGGGCTTCTACCGGTCACGAGACTAAAAGGCCGTCGAACCTCGCCCCGGGCGGTGTCAACGCCGAGTCGTGAGTACAGCGGTGGCGGCGATGCGCAGGGTGCTGTCGTGGTGGGCAGCCCGAGCGAGGCTTCCGGGTAGTGCCTGCTCGGTGACGAGCCCGGTGAGCACGGTGCCGAGAAACCGCGCGCCTGTTTCTGCGTCGAAGAGCAGGGCGCCCGCGTCGGATTCGTCGGCGGCTTCGGCGTGCAGTGTTGTCACCCATCCCGCGATGCGTCGCAGCGCGAGGCGTTCGAGGGCGAGAGTGGGCGCTGCTTGATCGTCGGTGCGCGTGGGTTCAGAAGCCGCCAGCGCGGAACGCCATCGCTCGCGTGCAGAATCGTCGCCGATCGTGTCGCGGAGTGCGCCGCGCAGCAGGTCGACGAGTCGGTCGACGGCGGGGCGTGTGGTGTCGTGGAGCGCACTCTCGAGTTCCTCGGTGGGCTGGATGGCCGTGATGGCCGCGACGACCGCATCGATGAGGTCTCGTTGCGTCGGAAAGAAGTGGCGCAGTGAGCCGGTGCTCACGCCGGCCCGCTCAGCGACGGCGCGAACGCTGAGGGTTGCGGCGGGGTTGTCGGCGAGCATCGCGGCGGCGGCCGACAGGATGCGGCTGCGCGTGGGGCTCGGGGTCTGGCGGTCGGCCATGGCGCACCCCTCCCTTCTCACTATCACAGTGTGCTAGTCTCGGTGACTACTAGCACACTGTACTACTACGGAAGAGGGTCTGAGCACTCATGGCGGCATCGATGTGGCGACGCGGGGTTCTCGCGCCGCGGGTGAGACCGGGCGACGGCAGTGTGCTGCCGCCGTACCGGTGGTGGCACGCGCCCGTGCGCACGCTGATGATGCTGACGGTGGGCGACGGCGCGGGTGGCTCCGCCTCGTACGCCGTCGATATTCGCACTCTCGGCGACCGCTCTGACGGCGATGTGCGCGCGCGGCTGTACACGAACGGTCGGCAGACCGCGTGGTCGAAGGTGCCCGCGATGTTCAGTGTGCCGGGAGGGGCCATCGACGTGCGAGCAGGCACGTTCGGCGTGAAGCGCTGCCATTTCGTGCCCGACCAGGGCGCCGAGCGGCGGCTAGACCCGCACCCGCGATCAGCACACGGTCGTCGAGCCCGGTTCGATCAACGCCACCCCATCGCGAGTCGAGTGATCGGCGCGGTGAGCGCCGTCATCGTTCTCGGCGCGCTCGCCGTCACCGTGCCGCAGCTTCTCGAGGTCATCAGCGCGGCCCCGTCAATCGCCGACAGTCTCGGAGTGTTCACCTCGCCCATCCGTCTCACGCCCCTGCAGAACGTCGTCGTGACACTGGCGGCTATCGTCGCGAGCTCAGAGCGGGCGCTGCGGTTGCGGGCGTCGTGGGTCGACGAACTGGCGACGTAGCGCGTCGGAGCAACGCCTCTGAGAGCGCCCCGACGCGCTACCGCGAGCTGTTCGCCGTGCGCCCCCGCACGATGCCGATGAATTCATCGACCAGCGGATGTCCTCCGACCGTCGGCCAAACGAGCGAGATGCCCGTCTCGGCCCCGTCGGTCAGCGGGCGCGCGACGACGTCTTTGCGCGAGGTCGCTCGGGCCACTGACTGGGGCATGACGGCGACGCCGACGTTCGCGCCGACGAGTTCCACGGCGTCGGCGGCGTCGCCGCCGATCAGGTCGACGGGCAGCACGACGACATCGTCGAGCGACGCCAAATCGGCGAGGCTCACGCTGTCGAGTCCGGCGACGAGCGAGCCTTTCGGCGCGACGACGACGGGCGCCTCGCGGTAGAGCGCGATCGCGTGCCAGGTCTCGTCCGCGGCGGCATCGCGTAGCAGCGCCATGTGGGCGGTGCCCTCCGTGAGGGCGGCGAGCGCAGCATCCTGATGCATCGGAATCAGGTCGAGACGGCCGCGGGGCCGACGCTCGCGCCAGATGCGCTCCCACTTGCCCGGGGTGACGCCGGGCACGAAGGCGACGCGCAGCAGCTCGGGGTACGGGGCGGGCATGGCCCCAGGCTATCGGCGAGGCTGACGGGTGCCGCCCTGCCGTACGCTCGACACCATGACCGACCCCGAGCGCGAAGACCGCCGCCAGCAGCCGAAACCGAAGAAAGAGCAGCTGCTCAGCCCCGCGACCGCCGCAAAGAAGCTCGGCCTGTTCTTGCCGGCGACGCCCGATGAGTTTCAGGCGACCCCGATCACGCGCACGCAGCTGAACGCCCTCAACGACAGCCCGCCCGAATGGTTGACGACTCTGCGCCGCGAGGGCCCGCACCCGCGCGACGAGGTCTCGCGCCGCCTGGGCGTCTCGAACTCGGCGCTCGCTCGTGCCGGAGTCAGCGACCACATGACGACGGAAGAGATTCGTGCCCTGCTCGCCGACCGGCCCGAGTGGCTTGTCGCCGAGCGCGAGAAGCACGTTCCGGGCTCGGGGCGCATTCCGGGCACGGCTGTCGGCGAGCGGCCCGCGCGGGCCGAGGTCGCCGACGACGACGACGACTGAGCCGCAGGCATGAACCGGCTCTCGACGCGCGGCGTGCCCCGGGTGTTGACTGGCGGGCATGCCCACCGAGTCTGAGGTCGACGCCCTCGCCGCCGCGCGCTCACCCTTCACCGGAGTCGTCAGCATCGACGTCGACGGTGAGCCCGAACTGGTCAAGGCCTACGGCTTCGCGCATCGGGCGCATCAGGTGCCCAACACGCCTGACACGCGCATCGCGATCGCGAGCGGTAGCAAGGTGTTCACGGCGCTCGCGGTTCTGAGCCTCGTGGAGGAGGGGGTGCTCGCCCTCGACACACCCGTGCGCAGCATCCTGAACAGCGACCTGCCTCTCATTGACGACCGCGTGACGATCGAGCACCTGCTCACGCACCACAGCGGCATCGGCGACTACATCGACGAAGACGGCGACTTCGAGGTCGACGACTACGTGCTGTCGGTTCCCGTGCACACGCTCGATCAGACCGAGGCGTTTCTGCCCGTGCTCGACGGCTTCGAGCAGGCGTTCACGCCGGGGGAGGGCTTCGCCTACTGCAACGGCGGCTACATGGTGCTCGCGCTCGTGGCCGAGCGGGCGAGCGGCACCCCGTTCCATGACCTCGTGCAGACCCGAGTGTTCGACAAGGCGGGAATGTCGCGATCGGGCTACCTTCGCTCCGACGACCTGCCGGCGGATGCTGCGCTCGGCTACCTCGACGACGAGGGCAACCGCACCAACGTGCTGCACTTGCCCGTGCGGGGCAACGGCGACGGTGGCGCGTACGCCACCGCGGGCGACCTGACGATCTTCTGGCGGGCGCTGCTCGACGGCCGCATCGTCTCGCACCAGACGGTCGCCGAGATGACTCGGCCGCGCGCCGAGGTGCCCGACGAAGACAAGCGCAGCGGTATGGGCCTGTTTCTGCTGCTCGACCGCGATGCTCTGGTGATCGAGGGCTACGACGCCGGCGCGTCGTTTCGCAGCACCCACGACCCTGAGACGCAGCGCACGGTCTCGATTCTCGGCAACAGTTCTGAGGGTGCGTGGAGCCTCATCTACGGGCTCGGTGTCTAGAGCAGCGCGACCCCGAACAGATCGGCGAAGTAGACGACGGCGAACGCCCCAAAGAACAGGGCGGCGACGACCATGAGCGCGCGCATCACCCACCCGGGCTGAAGCGATCGCGGCAGATGCGTGACGTTGATCGTCAGAGTGAGCACCACGAGCAGCGGGGTGAGCGCTGCCGTGACAATGCCGCCGACCGAGAGAATGGCGACAGGGTCTTCGACGACCAGCAGCACGATGAGAGGGGCGATCGTCACCAAGACCACGACCGAGGCGCGATGCAGAACTGCGCGATGCATCAGAGGGCGCAGGCGGGCTCTCAGGCTCCCGCGGTCAGCGTCGTCTTCGGTGTCACCGGCCGTGAGCACGAGCACCGAGTCGGCGAACGTGCGTGGCCAACCGTCTTGATTCGACAGCACTGTGCCCCACAGCGCGATGATGACAGACACGATGAGTACCCAGAAGCCGATATCGCCCCACACCTGGCCGAGTAGCCGCGCGAGATCTTCGGCGACCGTGATGCCTTCGGGAACGATGCCTTCGGGTTTGAGCAGCTCGGCACCCAGAATCAAGAAGGCGATGATGACGACCCCGCCCGTGGCGACGCCGGCGAGCGCGGTGGCGCTCATCACTCTCACCCAGTGCCGCAGCCGCTCGACGCGTTCGTCACCCTGCAAGCGCTCGTCTGAGCTCGACGCGGTGAGAGTGTTCTGATCGGTGTTCTCGTCGAACACCGTGCCCCCGAATCCGCGCGCAGCGACCCAGTAGGAGTACCAGAGAATGCCGCCAGCGCCGGCCAAGATGAAGCCCACCCACGGCATGATGAAGTACCAGTCAGGGTCAGAGGGCAGCCCGGGTATGAGTCCCGCGCCAAAGGCACTGAGGTCGGGCCCCACAACGAGTGCGGTGATGACCACCGACAGAATGAGCACGATCGACATGGCCGCAGCGATCGACTCGACGGTTCGGTAGCGTCCGAAGAGCACGATCGCGCTCGACACGATGAGAATGATCGAGCCGTACAGTGTGATCGAGCCCGGAAGAGCGATGATGAGCGCGCTGGCGGCGAGAGCGGCGACGCCAGCGATGACGGCCACCCCGGCCACAATTCCCGGAAGAAAGACCGCCCAGATAGCCCATCCGCGCGGGCCCGGTAGTTCGCTGAAGCCCTCGAGAATCGACCGGCCCGTGACGACGGTGTATCGGCCGACCTCACGAATCATGACCCACATCAGGGCGACCACGATGACCGCAACCCACAGAAGTTCGTAGCCGTACTGCGCGCCGATGCGGGGCGTGAACAGTACAGAGCCCGACCCGACCGACGAGATCATCCACAGCAGCCCGGGTGCGAACCACCCCCAGCGTTGACGGCCACGCGGCGCCTCAGGCGTCTCGCCTCGAATCAGTCGGGTCACGGTGCCTCCTCGCCGTGTTCCCCACCACCCTAGAGCGGGCGCCGGCGACCAGCGGTCGATGCCACAGGGCATTCTCAGGTGTCACGATCGAGTCGCTTCATCGGGCGAGTCCGTCGCACAGCACGAGTACTCTCGGTCGCATGCGACACGTCGCCCTGCTGCGCAATGTCAACGTGGGCCAGAAGGGCAACCCCACCACGGCCCAGATTCTCGCGGCCTTCGTCGACGCCGGGCTGACCGACGCGCAGACCTATCAGAGCAACGGCACGGTCGTGTTCTCGGCGGCCGCCGATGCGGCAGAGCCGCTGGCTCAGGATGCCGTCGTCGCGCTCGCGCGCGCCACCGGTCTCGAGCGCGAGGTCTTCACGCGGTCGCTCGAGTCTCTGCAGCCCGTCGTCGAACAGCACGGATACGCCCCCGACGCGCGCCTGCGCGAGCTCACCCTGCACGACGGGCCGGCCTTGCGCTCCGATGACCTCGCAGTGCTCGACGTCGAGCGCCGAGCCCGGTGCACCCTGCTCGACTCGGGCCCTGGCTGGGCCGTGGTTCTCAACCATGTGCCCGACCAGGGCAACGCGACTCCGCTCGTCGAGCGCCTCATCGGCAGCCCAGCGAGCTCTCGGGGCATGCCGACGATCGCGCGCCTGCTCGAGAAGTTCGGCGAATCGACCTAGCCGTTCGGTACGCGAGCGGGCTCGCGTCGAGACCGCGCGCTCATCCACACGAACGCAGCGCCGGGCAGCACAGCGACGAGCCCCAGCAGCCCGAACAGCACGCTCGCCGCGAGACTCTCGCTCGCCGTCGCGCCCGCGAGCGGAAGCAGCGCAGCCGCGGCGCCCTCGCGCAGCCCCCAGCCGCTGATCGTGATGGGTATGAGCATCGTCAGCAAGACGAGGGGCACGAGCGCGACGATCGCCCCGAACGGCAGGCTGAGCCCGATCGCGAGCGCGCTGAAGGCGAAGGCGGTGAGGATGCTCGCGGTGGTTCCGGCGCTGAGCGCCAATTGGGGCAGCCAGAGCCGACGGCCGACGAGGGCGATAGCCGCCGTGCGCGAGAGCTCGGCCACGCGTACCCCGAAGCGCCCCGGCACGAACCGGGCGGCGAGCAGCAGGCCAAGCCCGGCGAGCGAGGCGAGGGTGATCGCGGCGGCGAGGCCGAGCATCCAGCCCGGCCAGTCCAGGCCGCCCGGAATCAGGGCGGTGACGGTGACCGCGATGATCATGGTGGCGAGAACGGCGACCTGCCCGGCGAAGCGCTCGACGATCACGGCCTGCGCCGCGACGGTGAGCCCGGCTTGCTCGCGGCTGCGCACCGCCCGCCCAGCATCGCCGACGACTCCGCCCGGCACGGTCTGGTTGACGAGCTGGGCCAAGTAGTACTCGCGCAGAGCGTGGCCTCGGCCGAGGGTGAGCCCGAGGGCGCCGGCGGTGAGGCGCCAGCGCTCGGCGGCGAGCACGGTGTGCAGGGTCAACGCAGCGAGGGCGGCGAGCATGAACCACGGGTTGGCGCTGAGCAGTACCTGCAGCGCGTCGGCGCCGTCGGCGACCTGCCAGAGCAGCACGAGCAGCACGATCGTGACGAGCGCCTGCAGAAGCCGCACGATGACGGCGCGGCGGCCTACGCCTTGCGACGCCACAGCCACACGATGTCGCGGCCGAACGACCAGCCGAGTGCGCCGAGCACGCCGACCGTGAGAGCGATAGCGAGTGCATGCGGCAGCCCGGGCAGTTGCAGCACGATGAGCGTGATCATCTGGATCACCGCGACCACTTTGCCGCTGTAGCGCGGCGGCAGGGGGTCATAGAGCCACGGCCAGATCGCGCCGGCGATGAAGAACAGGTAGCGCGGCAGGCCGAGCAGCAGCACGATCCACGGTGCGCCGCCAACCACGACAGCGAGGGCGGCGAGCACGAGGGCGAAGACCGAGTCGACCTCCATGTCGAAGCTGCCGCCGAACCGCGACGACAGCCCCTGACGCCGGGCGAGCCACCCGTCGACGCCGTCGAGGCTCAGCGAGATCGTGGCGACCACGATGATCGCGATCGGCGCCGGTGCCAGCCCGACCAGGGGGATGACGAGCGACGACACGAGGGCGAGCCGCAGCAGGGTGACGGCGTTCGCGAGCCCCAGTCGAGCGTGGTCGTGGTGCCGCCGAAGTTTCGCCCCGAAGACGATCGCCCCGACCGTGTAGGCCGCAATGCCCGCGCCGACTGCGAGGGACCCCGCCGTGCTGAACGCCGTGAGACCCAGCACAGCGACAATGGCGAGGCCCACGGGGGCCAGCACCGCGAACCGGTGCACGGGCGCGTCGGTGGCACGCATCGGGTAGATGCGCCGAGCCAGGGGCGCGGGGCTCGCCGAGGTCGCGCTCATGCCCGAACGCTAACACCCGTCACTGCGACGAGACCTGACTCACGAGGCAGTCTGCTCGTCGCGGGCGGGCAGCACCCACCCCGCTCGCGGAAAGTGGCAGGTGTAGCCACCGGGGTTCTTCATGAGGTAGTCCTGGTGCACCTCTTCGGCGTGCCAGAACGCCCCGGCGGGCTCGACGGTCGTCACCGCGTGGCCGGGCCACAGGCCCGAGGCGTCGACATCGGCGATCGTCTCGCGGGCAACGGCCTCCTGCTCGGGCGTGACCGTGAAGATCGCCGAGCGGTAGCTGCTGCCCACGTCGTTGCCCTGCCGGTCGACCGTGGTCGGGTCGTGAATCTGAAAGAAGAACGCCAGCACGTCGCGGTAGGTCGTCACCGCGGGGTCGAAGACGATCTCGACCGCCTCGGCGTGCCCGGGATGGTGGCGGTAGGTGGCGTGCTCGTTGCGTCCGCCCGTGTAGCCCACGCGCGTGCTCAGCACGCCCGGCTGGCGCCGGATCAGGTCTTGCATGCCCCAGAAGCATCCGCCGGCCAGCACCGCGGTCTCAGCGCCGGGCTGCTGCGTGATCGCACCGCTGTCGGTGCTGCGCTTTCCGATCATGATGCGCTGCCCCCGAACAGGCTGCGGAACTCGCCGTAGCCCTCGGCCTCGAGCTCGTCGACGGGGATGAAGCGCAGAGCGGCGGAGTTCATGCAGTAGCGAAGCCCGCCCGCCTCCCGAGGTCCGTCGTCGAAGACGTGGCCCAGATGGCTATCGGCTCCGGATGACCGCACCTCGGTGCGCGACATGAAGAACCCGCGATCGGTCTTGGTCGTGACGGCGCCAGCATCGATGGGCTTCGTGAAGCTCGGCCACCCCGTTCCGCTGTCGTACTTGTCGAGCGACGAGAACAGCGGTTCGCCCGAGACGATGTCGACGTAGATGCCGGCGGCCTTGTGGTCGTGATATTCGTTGCGAAAGGGCGGCTCGGTGCCGTCGTTTTGCGTCACCTTGCGCTGCATCGGGGTGAGGCGGGCGATCGCTTCGGGCGTGGCACGGTACTCGGTGGTCATCTGATCCTCCTCGGGCGACGGCGCTGGTTGCGGCGTCACCGTACAAGAACAGTCTTCCGTGCGAATCGGTTCCCGTGGGGCTGGGAGCCTGCTGAGAGTTCAGTCTGGCGCCCACCCCTCAGGAACCTCGCGCAGGGACCTTCGACTCTGTCAGGCCGCGATGCCGCAGGTCTAGCCTCGCCGCATGACAGTCCGCATGGCAGGTGCAGCGATCGCCCTGGTTGGAGTTCTCGCCCTCGGGGCGTGCGCACCGTCGATCATCGATCCGGTGCCGGCCCCCATCACTGTCGAGTTGTCTGAGCTCGACGGGCAGGCGGTGGAGGTTCCTCTCGACAGCGTGCTCAACATCAACGTCGGCGAGTTCGAGGTCACGAGCGTGATCGCGACGATCGACGACCCGGGCATCGCGGTCTTCGTGCCGGGCGGCGACGACGGCAGCGCGCAGTTCAACCCCGGAGTGCGCCCCGTCTCGGTCGGCCAGACGTCGGTGACATTGACGCACGAGCAGGGCGAGTTCGACCCGGTGGAGTTCGTGCTGAACGTCACCGAGTGACGGTCTAGGGCATCCCGCTCATGGGTGCGCGTCGTCGTCGGCGGGCCTCGCACCGATCGCGCGGCCGAGTTCTACGCTGACGTCGTGGTGCACCCCAACAGTCGCCAGGCTCGAGCGGCCCGCCGCCGTCGCAAGCGCGTGGCCGCGGTCGACAACGACCTGACCTCGGCGGAGTGGGCGCTGCTGCAGCAACTCTGGGGCGGCTGCGCCTACTGCGGCGCAACCGATCGGCCGCTGCAGCGCGATTGCGTGCAGCCGATAGCGCGCGGCGGGCGGTACACGATCGACAACATCGTTCCGGCGTGCGGCTCGTGCAATGCGAGCAAGTCGAACAATGAGGTGACGAGCTGGATGCGCCGCACGCGCCGCGACGAGCGCGCGTTTCTCGAGAGGCTGGTCGTGGTGCGCGCCGCGCTCGAGTCAGCGGTGTCGGAAGGCTGACGGCTCGCGCAGAGTCGGCCCTGTCATGATCGGGGCATGCAACGACAGATCTCGGCCGACCTCGACCTCAGCGCGACCGGCGACGCCCGGGTGGTGCTGTCGATCGCGGCGCACTCGTCGGTCGAGACCCACGATGAGACCCTGAGCGTGACGCTCGATGGCGACGAGTTGCCCGTCACCGAGATCGTGGATGGGCACGGCGCTCGGCTGCATCTCGTCGACGTGACCGAGGGCGACGTGCAGGTGAGCTATCGCGCGAACGTCGAGGGCACCGCTGCGCCGCTGACCGCGACCCCGCTCGAGCAGATCGTCTTCTTGCGCCCCAGCCGCTACGCCGAGTCAGACTCACTCGCCCCCACCGCCGCGCGCGAATTCGCCGGGCTCGAGGCCACCGAACTGCTCTTCGGAGTGAGTTCATGGGTGGGGCAGCACCTGCAGTACGTGCCGGGGTCGAGTCTGCCTACCGACGGCGCCGTGCGCACGCTGCTCGCGCGCCAGGGCGTGTGCCGCGATTACGCGCACCTCGTCGTCGGCCTGCTGCGCTCGATGAACGTGCCAGCCCGCCTCGTCTCGGTCTACGCGCCGGGCCTCGACCCGATGGACTTTCACGCCGTGGCCGAAGCCGCGATCGAGGGGGAGTGGCGAGTCGTTGATGCGACGGCGCTCGCGCCGCGCTCGTCGCTCGTGCGCATCGCCTCGGGTCGCGACGCCTCAGACACCGCATTTCTCACCGTGCACGGCGCGGGCGTGACGCTGCGCGACCTCGAGGTGTCGGCCGTCGTCGACGAGCTGCCGGCCGACGACCTGACGCAGCTCGTCTCGCTCGGCTGAGTCAACCGGCGCCTAGCGCACAGGAATGACCTCGGGCCGGTCGAACCACGCGCGGTCGGCGCTCAGAACAGGCAGTTCGAGGCGGGCGGCCAGGGCAAGGCAGAATCGGTCGGCGATCGAGAGCGGTGACCCGGGCATCCACAGGGCGGCCGCGGCCTCAGCATCGTCGACCGCGACGGGCGCGATCTGAAGCGGGTAGCTGAGCAGCAGCGCCCTCGCCGCTTGCCAGGCGTCGGCGCGTCGAACCTTCTGAGCCACCTCTGACCAGTTCACTGCCGACATCACTGCGCCCTCGGTCAATGCGGTGCGAACTTTCTCGGCGCCCGGCTCATCGAGCAGGTAGGCCAGTACCGCAGACGAGTCGACGACGATCACGCGGTGACCGACGGCGGCGTGTCGTCGCGCGCGGCTTCTCGACGTCGATCGCTGAGCAGGTCGCCGAGCAGATCGTGGCCGGCCAGGCGGGCGCGCACCAGTCGCTCAACGGTCGCCTGATCGGCGAACAGCACACCGAGTTCGGTGTCGAGAGCGACGAGAGCGGAGCCCTCGACCCACTGATGGCGCGCGCGGATGCTCGCGGGAACGACGATGCGACCCTTGTTTCCCACCTGCACCATCGTTGTGTCACTCACTGATGCAGAGTACCACCCGGTCAGTGCTGGCGCAGAAGGTCGATAAGTTCTGACTTGCGCAGTCGGCTGTAGCCCTCAAGGCCGAGCTCTTTCGCTCGATCGCGCAGCTCTGCCACGGTGCGCTCGTCATAGTCTTCGGCGGAGCCGCCGCGCTGGCCGACGGACGAACGGCCGTCTCGAGCGGCGGCGTTCGAGATGCGCGCGGCCTTCTCTTCCGATGCTCCTTCGCTGCGTAGTTTCTCGTACAGCTCGGGGTCTTTCAGGCTGGGGTTGTCTCGGTCTTCAGGCATGAGACCTTCTCCTTCTCGTGTGACGCAATCGCGGCGAAACTCGACGGTAGGCGCGACCGCACCACGATCGCCAGGGGTTGATCGAGCACGAAAGGGCCGCTACGTGGTCACCCTGTATTTCGCGTGCTCCCCGCAGCCATAGGCTCACCGCATGGCCCGCATCATCGCCCCGCTGATCGCCCTCGTGCTGGGGCTGTGCGTGCTCGCCGGAGCGGCGGGCGCAGCAGTCGCACCGTTCGCGATTCAGTTGGCGCAGTTCGTCACTGACAGCACAGAGCCCCTCATCGACATCCCCGTCGAGCGGGCAGATGGCCCCCAGGGGCCGACCGAGTTCGACGAAGACTTCGGCGAGGTGCAGGTCTTCGACGTGCTCGCCGACGGCACGCTCGAGCCGGCCGCGACCGGGGTGGCCGCTGAGGTCTGGCACCAGTTTGTGCGCATGGTGGGGGCCGACGTGGCGGGCGAGGTGATCATCCAGTACCGGGCAGGCGACGCACCCCGCAGCGACACGCTCGCCTACGTCTACCAAGACCTCAACCCGCAGTACTGGACTCTCGCCGTCAACCTCGCGACCGCCGACGACCCGCAACTGATGGTCGCCACCCTCATTCACGAGTACGCCCACGTGTTCAGCTTCGACGACGACGATTTCGACCGGAAGGCCACCTCGTGCGCCACCCTCGATCTGTTCGAGGGATGCGCGGCGCCCGACAGCTACCTGTACGCGTTCTACGACACGTTCTGGAGCGGCTACACCGATGCCGTCGACGTCGAGAACCTCGACGCCGATGCCGCGTGGAAGTTCTACCTCGCCCACGAAGACGACTTCGTGAGCGACTACGCGGCGACGAACCTGGGCGAAGACTTCGCCGAATCGTTCATGACGTTCGTGATCGAAGACTCGTTCGACGGCCCCGGGGTCGCGGCCCAGAAGCTGAGGTTCTTCACGCAGTACCCAGAGCTCGTCGAGCTGCGCGAGCACATTCGCGACGAGTTCGGCGTCGAGCTCGGGTTGCGGTGAGCGAGAACTATGCGCACGCTGATGATGGGCTGAGTGCGGGTGCGACGGCTCCCGAATACATGTAACGTGTTGCACGTATCGCACCCTGGGAGGCGTCGAACCCGCTGTGGACCATAGTTCCGCACCACCGAGCACCACCACCATCGTCACCTCGAGCGTGACCCGATGACCGAGACCGTGCTGAGCCTTCTACTCGGCGTCGTCGTGATTCTGGCGATCATCGCCGCCAACGGGTACTTCGTCGCGCAAGAGTTCGCCTACATGTCGGTCGACCGCACGCGGTTGGCCGCGCGTGCCGCCGAAGGTGACGCCGCCGCGAGGCGCGCCCTGAAGGTCACGAAGCGCACGACCTTCATGCTCTCGGGTGCCCAGCTCGGCATCACCATCACGGGCCTGCTGGTCGGTTTCGTCGCAGAACCGCTCATCGGCGAGTCGGTCGGCGCGCTCTTGGGCGGCGTCGGCGTGCCAGCGGGGGTGGCGATCACCATCGGCACGGTCGGCACGCTCGCGATCGCGACGGTCGTGCAGATGATCTTCGGCGAGCTGTTTCCGAAGAACCTCGCCATCGCGAGCCCCGAGCCGCTCTCGCGAGCGCTCGCGCGGTCGACGCTCGTCTACATGACCGTCTTCGGGTGGCTCATCAACTTCTTCGACAGATCGGCGAATCTGCTATTGCGCGCGCTGCGTATCGAGCCCGTGCACGACCTCGACGTCAGCGCCTCGGCCGACGATCTGCCGCACATCATCGCTGACTCGCGCGACAGCGGCGACCTGCCGGTCGAGCTCTCGCTCATGATCGACCGCATTCTCGACTTTCCGCAGCGCGACGTCGAGCACGCCATGATTCCTCGCTCGCAGGTCGACTGGGTGCGGCCCGACACGACGGTCGTCGAGCTGCGTGAGCTCATGGCCCGCGCGCACACGCGCTACCCGGTGATCGACGACGACGACGCACCCGTGGGTGTCGTGCACCTCGCCGATGTGCTCACCCGGCTGGGCGACGAGCATGCCGACACCTCGGTGTCGTCGCTCATGCGCCCGGCGACGGTGCTGCCGACCCTCATGCTTCTGCCGGATGCTCTCAGACAGTTGACGCGCACGAAGAACGAGATCGCCTGCGTGATCGACGAGTACGGCGGATTCGCCGGGGTGCTGACGCTCGAAGATCTCGCCGAAGAGGTCGTGGGCGAGATCACCGACGAGCACGACGCCGAGTTCGGCGAGCTCGTGGTGCCCGACGGCGATGGCGTGTGGATCATGGATGGCGACGTACACCTCGACGAGGTGGAGCGCGCGCTCGGCCGCGAACTGCCTCGCGGCGATGTGGAGACGATCGCCGGCTTGCTCATCGCCGAGCTCGGGGCGCTGCCGGTGGAGGGCACTACCGTGCGCATCGGCCTGCCGGTCGATCCCGCTGACCTAGTGGCCGACGCTCCCGTCGTCTACCGCCTCGATGTCGATGTGCTGCGCGTCGAGCGTCACGTGCCCACCGAGGTGCGCGTGCGGCTCGTCGAGATCGTCGACACGGAGGCCGACCGATGACCGACTCGCTCTTCGTCACCGTGGCGACGGCCGCGCTCATCGTGCTGAGCGCCATCTTCGTCATCATCGAGTTCGCACTGCTCGGCGCGCGACGGCACCGTCTCGAAGAGCGCGCGGCCGAGAGCCGTTCGGCTCGCGCCGCGCTCAAGGGCATGAATGAGTTGACCGTCATGCTCGCCGGTGCGCAGCTCGGCATCACAGCGTGCACCTTCGCGCTCGGAGCGATCACGAAGCCGGCGGTCGACGCCTGGCTCGGCCCGCTCTTCACCTCGTGGGGTCTCGTCGAGTGGGCGTCAGATGCGACCGCCTTCGCTCTGTCGCTCTTCTTCGTCACCTTCCTGCATCTCGTCGTCGGCGAGATGGCGCCGAAGTCGTGGGCGATCGCGCATCCCGAGACGTCGGCCATGGCCGTCGGCGTCGTGTCTCGCATCTACGTGTGGCCGCTGCGCCCTCTGCTGAACTGGGTGAACAGCATCGCGAACCGTCTCGTACGCGCCGCGGGCGTTGAGCCCGTCGAGAGCGCGGCGGTCGGCGGCCAAGATATCGCAACCATCCGGCAGCTCGTCGAGCACTCGGCGAAGGTCGGCACGCTCGAGCCCGAGATGCAGCAGCAGATCTCCGGACTCATCGACCTCGGAACCCTGCCGGTCGAGGCGCTGCTCGTGACCGGCGCGGTTCCGACCCACGTGTCGCCCGAGGCGACCGTTGCCGAGGTGCGGGCCGCCGCCCTCGAGTCGGGCCACTTGCGCATTCTGGTCGTCGGCGATGACGGTGCGACGCCCTCTGTCGTGCACGTGCGCGACACCCTGCTCGAGTCGGCATCGCGCCCGGCGACCGAGCTCGCTCGCGCGGTCTTCGTGCTCGATGCTCAGACTCCCGTCTACGAGGCGCTCGCCCGCATGCGCGAGTCAAGCGTGCAGCTCGGCATCGTCATGGGCGCCGACGGAGTTCGGGGCGTCGTGACGCTCGCCGACATCTTGCGCCGAGTGCTGCCCGTGGGCTCAGAGGTCTGACGCGCGAATCTCGCGCCGCATGACCAGACGGCGCTTCGTGGGGTGCGCGACCTCGCTGAACCCCGCCGCGAGAAAGGCGCCGACAGGGCCGACGCTCAGCTCGTCCCACGTGATCTCGGCGCCGCCGGTCAGCATCGGGTAGCCCTCGATCGCTCGAGCCCCGCGCTCGCGGGCGTGGTCGACGGATGCCCGCACGAGGTCGTACGTGAGGTGCTGGCCGCGGAACCCGCGGCGCACGACCAGGCACGCGATGGCCCACACGCTGGCGTCGTCCTTGTCTTCGCGACGGTCAGCCCAGGGCACGGGCGAACCGCGCAGGCGGCGGAACGCCGTGCGGGCATCCACCGCCGCCCAGCCGGCCGGTTCGCCGTCGACGTAGGCCACGACGCCCGCCGTCGCAGCAGGCGTGCGGTCGGTCGCTGCGTCGACGGGGGAGTCGCAGCCGACCGCGTCGCGCAGCACGGCGGCGCGCTGCTCGACCGGCAGCGCGTACCACTCGCGGTCACCGAGCCGCTGCCGCGTGCACTGACAGCGGCCGGCCGTGCCCGTAAGAATCGCCTGCAGGTCGTCCCAGCTTGCCTCGTTGGCGGGGCGGATGACGACCTCGGGCGCGACCATGACTGCGAGAGTACCGTCCGGCTTGTCAACCCCTTGAGGGCTCTCTGCGACCCGAGCACCCTGGAACGGTCGACATCAGGTCGACGAGACGCCTGAGGGGGAAGCATGACCGAACAGCCCAGTGACCCGACCACGCTTCATCGCTCGGAGGAGTTTCCGGCTCAAGAGTTCGACGCCCCTGGTTCGACCGAGCAGATGTCGCCGGCTCCCGACCACGGCGAGCAGCGCTATCGGGGCCACGATCGGCTGCTCGGCCGACGGGCGCTCATCACCGGCGCTGACTCGGGCATCGGGCGCGCCGTCGCGATCGCCTTCGCGCGCGAGGGCGCTGATGTGGCCTTCACCCACCTGCCCGTCGAGCACGCCGATGCCGCGATCACAGAGCGCGCCGTGCGCGAAGCCGGGCGCACCGCTGTGGCGATGGAGGGCGACCTGCGTGATGAGCAGTTTGCCGAGCGTATCGTCGATCACGCGGTCGGCGAGCTCGGCGGCCTCGATATCTTGGTGCTCAATGCCGCCCGCCAGGGTGATCGTCGCACCCTGCACGACGTGACTGCTGACGAACTGCGGCACACCTTCGAGACCAATTTGTTCTCGCAGATCGCGACGGCTCGCGCAGCTCTGCCGCACTTGAATCCGGGGGCCAGTGTGATTCTGACGACCTCCATCCAGGCGTTCGACCCTTCGCCGGGGCTCGTCGACTACGCGATGACGAAAGCTGCGCAGGTCGCCTTCGTGCGTGCCATGGCCCAAGATTGGGGCGGCCTCGGCATCAGGGTCAACGGAGTCGCGCCCGGGCCGATCTGGACCCCGCTGATTCCGTCGACGGGCTGGGACGACGAGAAGGTCGTCTCGTTCGGGCAAGACACACCGCTCGGGCGAGCGGGGCAGCCCGCAGAGCTTGCCGGAGCCTACGTGTTTCTCGCCTCGGAAGAGGCGACCTACGTGTCGGGCACGATCGTCGGGGTCACCGGAGGGCGCCACCTGTAGCAGTTCGGCCCCGCCGCGGGCACGGGAGTCGCGCCGATAGGCTGGAGGGGTGTCTAAAGTCTTGACCTCACTGCCCGTCGGCGAACGCGTCGGCATCGCCTTCTCCGGAGGCCTCGACACCTCTGTTGCCGTTGCGTGGATGCGTGACAAGGGCGCGATTCCGTGCACGTACACCGGCGACCTCGGCCAGCCCGACGAGCCCGATGTCGAGGCCGTGCCGGGGCGTGCGACCGAGTACGGTGCCGAGATCAGTCGGCTCGTCGACGCGAAGGCGGCGCTCGTCGAAGAGGGGCTCGTCGCGCTCGCGTGCGGTGCCTTCCACATTCGCAACGCCGGCAAGACCTACTTCAACACCACGCCGCTCGGTCGCGCCGTGACGGGCACGATGCTCGTGCGGGCGATGAAAGACGATGGCGTCGAGATCTGGGGCGACGGCAGCACCTACAAGGGCAACGACATCGAGCGGTTCTACCGTTACGGCCTACTGGCCAACCCGCGCCTGCGCATCTACAAGCCGTGGCTCGATGCCGACTTCGTCACCGAGCTGGGCGGGCGAAAGGAGATGAGCGAGTGGCTCATCGCCCACGGTTTTCCGTACCGCGACTCGGCCGAGAAGGCCTATTCGACCGACGCCAACATCTGGGGCGCAACGCACGAGGCGAAGACCCTCGAGCACCTCGATGTGTCGCTCGAGACGGTCGAGCCGATCATGGGCGTCAAGTTCTGGGACGAGTCGGTGTCAATCGTCGCGGAAGACGTGACCGTCACCTTCGTCGAGGGTCGCCCCGTCGCGCTCAATGGCGTCGAATTCACGGATGCTGTGCAGCTGGTGCTCGAAGCGAACCGCATCGGCGGCCGCCACGGGCTGGGCATGAGTGACCAGATCGAGAACCGCATCATCGAGGCGAAGAGCCGCGGCATCTATGAGGCGCCGGGCATGGCCCTGCTGCACATCGCCTACGAGCGGCTGCTCAACGGCATTCACAACGAAGACACCCTCGCGAACTACCACGCCGAAGGTCGTCGCCTCGGGCGGCTCATGTACGAAGGCCGGTGGCTTGACCCGCAGTCGCTCATGCTGCGCGAGAGCATTCAGAAGTGGGTCGGCTCGGCCGTCACCGGCGAGGTGACCCTGCGACTGCGCCGCGGAGACGACTACACGATTCTCGACACGACCGGCGCGGGGCTGTCGTATTCGCCCGAGAAGCTCTCGATGGAGCGAGTTGGCGACGCGGCCTTCGGCCCGACCGACCGCATCGGGCAGCTCACGATGCGCAACCTCGACATTGCCGACTCGCGCGCGCGGCTTGAGCAGTATGCCGCTCAAGGCATCATCGGCGGCGCGACCGCGCAGCTCGTCGGCACGATCACGGCCGGCGAGTTCGATGAGGTCACCGAGCACGCCACGCCCATGACGGCTGACCGTGAGGCGCTGGCCGAGGCCGTGGATGCGGCGAGCGAGGCCGCGGCCTTCGATTCGGGCACCGACTGACCTCGAGTGCGCCTGTCAGTCGACCGGGAGGCTCACCGTGGCGAGGATTCGTCGGCGCGCCTCGGGTGGTGCAGACGAGCGCGTGACGAGCGGCACGAATGCGGCATTGATGGCGTCGAGCGCGGTCTTCCATTCGTCGTCGGTGGCGACGACCGCCGTCTGGCGAAACCCCACGAGGTCGGTCTCGAGGCTTGCACGCGGGGCGGCGAGATAGTCGTCAAAGGCCGAGGCGAGGCTCGCGAGATAGGCGAGAAACCCCGCCCTCAACGTCACGCCATCGAGGTGCGGGTCGTCGGGGTCGACGGAGGTCGCCTCGGTGCGCACGCGCAGCGAGCGCTCGATCGATCCGCGCACGCGACGCTCTGAGACGACCTCGAGCACCCCGCCGTCGACGAGTGCGCCCACCTGCCGGTAGAGGGTCGCCGGGGCGACATCGGGCAATTTCTCGGCCAGGGCCTTCGTGGTGAGCTCGCCCCGCCCGAGCATCGCCTGCACGATGCGCAGGCGCACGGGGTGCAACAGCAGTTCGGCGCTCGTCATGGCATCACCCTATCAATCTCACTTGCGCGAATGTTATCAAGAATGATATCAATGCAGTGACCCATCCACGAAAGGACCCACGATGGCCACTGTCTCTCTTGACGCCACCGCGATCACCGTTCGCCTCACCCTGCTCGAGCGGGTTCTCGCCGTGCACGGCTCTGTCACTCTGCCGCTGCACATGATGCGGTCGGCGAGCTCGGTGCCCGACGGCATCGCCGCCGTGCGCGGCATACGCGCACCCGGTCTCGGCGTGCCCTGGTGGGCCAAGATCGGCACCTGGCGCCGTCGCGGAAGCAGAACTCTCGCCGTGGTCCGCGGTCGCGGACCCGCTCTGCACCTTCAGACCTCGGCGGGCCCCATCAGCCAAGTGCTCGTCTCGACCCCCGAAGCAGATGCGCTCGCACAGCGCGTGCAGGCCGCGATCGCCGGTGCCGGCCGATGAGCGCCGTCACCATCTCGGCCGGAGTGCCGCTCGCCGCCGAGCGGGTGGTCGCGCACGACGCCCGCGCGATGGCGGTGCTCATTCCCGGAAGCGGACCGATCGATCGTGACGGCGATGCCGCGAAGCTCCCACTCGGTATTCAGCGTCAGCTCGCCGACGGTCTGTGCGAACGAGGGGTCTCGAGCATCCGCTGGGACAAGCGGGGCGTGGGGGAGTCGGGTGGTGACTTTCTGTCGACCGGCCTGCACGATCTCGTCGACGACGCCCTCGCCGTCGTCGATGAGGCGATGAGCACGGGGCTTCCCGTCGTGGTCATCGGCCACAGCGAAGGCACGGCGATCGCCGCCCGACTGCTCGTCGAGCGCCCGGCGATCGCCGGGGCGGTGCTGCTCTCGCCCTACGCCCGCACCGGCCTCGAGGTGCTGCGCTGGCAGGCCCGCTCGCTCGTCGCCGACGTGCCTGCCTTTGTGCGCGGCCTGCTGCGGCTGATGCGCACCGACCTCGAGTCGCAGACCGAGAAGAACCGACAGAGGCTGCTCGCGACCACGCGCGACGTCGAGCGCATCGGCGGGGTGCGGGTCAACGCCCGGTGGTTTCGCGAATTCATGGCCTACGACCCTCGTGCCGACCTCGGCGCAGCGACTCAGCCGGTGCTCGCTCTCGCAGCGGGCCACGACCTGCAGTCACCGCCCGACGACGCCGAAGCGATCGCCGCGCACCGAACTGCCCCGACTCGGGTCGTTCGGCTCGACGGCCTGAGCCACATCATGCGCTCTCAAGAGGCGCCGACCCTCCGCACCTATCGACAGGATGCTCGCCGGCCGATCGACGAGCGCATCGTGCCGCTCATCTCGGCGTGGATCGAGCAGCTCGTCTCGCGCTGACCCTCACGCTCTCGCGAACGCCCGAACGGGCGAGTCGGCGAGCACGAACCGCGTGGGGGCGACACTCGAAAGCACGGTGAGCACGAGTGCGGTGACGAGCACGACACCGATGAGCGGCAGCGGAATCATCGGCACGACGATGCGGCTCGACAGCGCGACGCCCATGATGCTCTGGGCTCCCACCCAGCCGAGCAGCGCACCGAGTGCGAGCCCCGCGAGCGATGCGGCCACGCTCAACACGGCGGCCTCGATCACGACAACCGTCGCCGCATCGCGACGCGACTGCCCGAGAATGCGGGTGACGGCGATCTCGCGCGCACGCAGTCGCGTGGTGAGCGCGACCGTGGTGGCGAGGCCGACGGCGGCGATGAGCACGACGAAGCCGATGAGCGCGCTGACGACGCCGAGCACCGCGAGCAGCACCTCGTCGGCTTGATCGGCGAGAGCGGTGTCTTGGTACTCAATCGCGAGCGAGAGGTTCGCGCTCGCGGTGGCGACAACGAACATCGAGACGACGGCGACGCCGATGAGCACGCCGAGGGCAGCGCGCGCGGTACGGGCAGGATGCTCGGCGAGCGTGCGTCGCGCGAGTGCAGCGGGCCCGGTGCGCGGCATCGCGGCAGCGAGCACCCGCACGATGCGCGGCACGAGGCCGCGAGCACCGGCGAGCACGCCGATCGCCATGAACGTGCCGGCGACGATGCCGAGGAACGCCGCGATCGGCGTGAAGGCTCCCGCGAGAGCTGTCAGTGCGAGCAGCGCAAGACCCGTCGTCAGTGCAGCAGTCGCGCCGCGACCGAGCCGCACGTCGTCGGAGCCGCCGACCTGCTGCGTGCCCGCGAGGCCGAGCGCCTGCACTGGCTCAGCAGCGAGCACCGCTGCCGACCCGCGCCACGCGGCGATGACCGTGCACACCTGCAGAACGAGCAGCGGCACGACGACGAGCGGATTCACGAGATCGGCGGCGGTGGCTCCTGCGAACATCCCGTCGCGCTGCGCGCCGGCCAGGAAGATTCCGTAAGCCGCGGCGGCCCCGAGACCGATGCCGAGGGCGCTCGCTCCGAGCGACAGCCGCAGGCCCTCGCGGGCGATGCGGGCGCGCTCCGCCTGGGCCGAGGCTCCGAGCAGCCGACGCAGAGCGATCTCGGTGACCCGCGTGGCCGTGACGAGCACGAAAGCGTTCGTCACGACGACCGTGGCGACGATGAGGGCGACGATGAGGAAGGCCGCACCGAGAATGCCGAGCACGAGCTCGGCCATGGCGCCTTGGCCGAACGGCGTCGAGGCGAGCCCCGACTGCAGCAGCGCCATCACCGAGGTGAGCAGCACGATGTACATCGCGCTGAGAGTGACGACTGTGATGGCGGCGAGGGTGCCGCCCCGCCCGCTCATCGCTGGGCCTCGGCGCGCACATCGAGAGCGTCGGCGAGCATGAGCGCCGAGATCTCTGCCGCGGTCGCTCGACCGAGCTCGGCGACGAGGTGCCCGTCGCGGATCGAGAGCACGCGGTCGGCCGAGCTCGCCGCGATCGGGTCGTGAGTCACCATGATGATGCCGCAGCCGCTGTCGTGCACGAGCTCGGTGAGCAGGGCCAGCACGTCGCCTCCGGTCGCGAGGTCGAGATTGCCCGTGGGCTCGTCGGCAAAGACGACGGCGGGCCGATGGGCGAGGGCCCGCGCAATCGCCACACGCTGCTGCTGACCGCCCGAGAGCTCATGGGGCCGACGCTCCAGCAGCCCGCGCAGCCCGAGCCGGTCGATGAGCTCGGCCTGCCAGACTGCGTCGTTATCGCGACGTCGGCGCCCGAGAGTCTCGGGCAGCCGAATGTTGTCGAGGGCGGTGAGCCCGGGCAGCAGGTTGAACGACTGAAAGATGAAGCCCATGCGCTCGTGCCGCAGGGCGGCAAGTTCGCTCTCGTCGAAGTCGGTGAGCGCGTGCCCATCGAGCATGATCTCGCCCCAGGTGGGGGTATCGAGCCCGGCGAGCAGGTACATGAGCGTCGACTTGCCCGAACCGCTCGGGCCGACGACGGCCGTCAACTCGCCGCGGCGGAACTCTGCGGTGATGCGGTCGACAGCGGCGACGGTCGCGCCGTCGGCGCCGAACAGGCGGGTGAGGTCGGTGCAGCGGGCGACGATGTCGACGGCGGCTGTGGTGTGAGGTGTGGTCATGGCGTCGACGCTACGGAGGCCTCGGTGGCGACCGCGTCGCCCTGCAGTCGCAATCTGCGGCGAGGGAGTACCGCTCGGGTCGGTACCGCAGTACCGCACGCCGCCCCCTGAGGGAGGATGCCCCACACTGCTCGAGCGACCAGGATGGACTCATGACGATGCATCCTGCCCTCGTGCGCTCGCGCACCGGAGTGCTCGTCGCCGACGGTATCACCGGGTTTCTGCTGTGGATTCTCAGCGGCGCCTTCGCGACGCTCTCGGGGGCGGATGCCGATGCCGGCCTCGCCGGACGCCTCGTGCTGCTCGTCGCGGGAGCCGTCATGGCCGCTGCCGTCACGGTGCGCCGCCTGCACCCGGGCTGGGCTCTCGGTCTCGCGTGGGCGAGCACGCTCGTGCACACGCTCGCCGGTCTGGACGCGAGTCTCACCCAGATCGGCGTGCTGGTCGTTCTCGCGAGCGCGGCGCACTACGGCTCGACCAGGGTGCTCACCCTGAGCGGAGTGTCGGTCGCCGTGGGCGCGATCATCGCCGTCGCCTATCTCGTGCTCATCGACTCGTGGCTCGTGCAGCTGCTTTCGGCCAACCCGGCTTTTCCGGCGTGGCTACCGCTCGCGCTGCTGGTCGCGCTCGTCGGGCTGACGCTCTCGGTGCCGTGGCTCGTCGGCCTCGTCGCGCGCACGCTGCGGTTGGGTCGAGAAGGTCGCGAGCGAGCCCGCATCGCGCAGGACGAAGCTCGTCGGGCGAGCGAGATCGCCGAGCTGCAAGCGGCGCGCACGGTACTGGCCCGAGACGTGCACGACATCGTCGGCCACTCTCTCGCCGTCATCATCGCCCAAGCAGAATCGGTGCGCTTTCGAGATGTCGACGACCCTGAGGGTCTCGAGGCGGTACGCGGCACGGTCGGCACGATCGCCGACACCGCCCGACGTGCCCTCGGAGAGGTGCGTCACGTGCTCGAGACGACCGCCGTCACGGGCGAGGGGGGTGCAGGGCTGTCGTCAGGCGAGGCGCACACCGGCCTCGATCTCACGCAGCTGCTCGACGACGTCGAGCGCTCGCGCCCCGGCATGACCGTCGAGTGGGCGGAGGGTGTGCGGCTGCCGCGCGGCGAGAGCGCGGTGGCGCTCTACCGCGCCGTGCAAGAGCTGCTCACGAACGCGCTACGTCACGGCGAGCCGACTGCGCCCGTGCTGGTGCGCGTCGACGCAGACCCGGCGTCGGGAGACATCGAGGTCGAGATCGAGAACACTGTGGCGATGGCGAGCTCGAGCGAGCATCCGTGGCCGCGTGACGGCACGGGTCTCGACGGCGCGCGTTCGCGGCTGCAGAGCGCCGGAGGGTCGCTCGAGGCGAGAGCTCTCGACGGGGTGTTCACGGCGAAGGTTCGACTTCCTGCGGTGGGGGAGCCCTCGTGAGCGCGCCGATCAGAGTCGTGCTCGTCGACGACCAACCGCTCTTCCGCCACGGGGTCGCCGCGGTCGTCGCCGCGCAGACCGACATGGTGCTCGTCGGCGAAGCCGGCTCGGGTGCCGAGGCCGTCGCTCTGCTGGATGAGCTCGATGCCGATGTCGTGCTCATGGATATCCGCATGCCTGACGTCGACGGTGCGGAGGCGACGCGTCGCCTGCTGAGCCCGGAGCGGGCCGCACGGCGAGCTTCTGCGCTGCGCATCATCGTGCTCACTACGTTCGGTCTCGACGAGCGTGCGCGCGCGGCGGTCGACGTAGGCGCGGCGGGCTTCTTGCTGAAAGATGCGAGCCCCGAGTTCTTGGTCTCGGCGATCAGGGCGGTGCACGCGGGCACAGCGGTCGCCGCGGCCGGCGATCTGGCGGTGCTGCTCGCAGCACCATCGCCCGCGGTGCCGCCGCCGCCCGCCGCGCTCGCAAGCCTCACCGAGCGCGAGCGCCTCGTCTTCGACTGCGCCGCCGAAGGCCTCAGCAATGGCGAGATCGCGGCGCGCCTCTACCTCAGCGAGTCGACGGTCAAGACCCACGTCAGCAACGTGCTCGCCAAGCTCGGCGTGCGCGATCGCGTGCAGCTCGTCGTGCTCGCGCACCGCCACGGGCTCGGCGGGGGTGCGAGCAGCTAACCCCGCGGCGCAGCGGTTTTCTGCACGGCGTGCAGCTTGCGCTCGAGCACGGAACGCTGGGCGTCGTTCGTCACCCGACTCGCTGCCAGTTCGAACTCTCGGCGTGCTTCTGCCCCGCGGCCGAGCCGGGCGAGCAGCTCGCCGCGCACACTCGGCAGCAGATGCGAGCTCGCGAGGGCCCCCGACTCGGCGATCGTGTCGACGATGCGCAGCGCCGTTGCCGGACCCTCGGCCATCGAGACCGCGACGGCGCGATTGAGTTCTACGATCGGGCTGGGCGAGACCCGCCCCAGCACCTCGTAGAGCACGACGATGCTCGCCCAATCGGTCGTCGTGACGCTCGTCGCGATCGCGTGCTGCTCGGCGATGGCCGCCTGCAGGGCATACGAGCCGCGCCCCCTGCCCAGCGCGTCCACGCGGCGCAGAGCCGCCCGACCTCGCGCGATGGCCGCGTGATCCCACCGCCGTCGATCCTGCTCGTCGAGCAGCACCGGCTCGCCGCCTGCTCCCGTGCGCGCCGCGAAGCGCGAAGACTGCAGCTCGAGGAGGGCGAGCAGACCGTGCACCTCTGGCTCGCGCGGCACCATGACGGCGAGGCGTCGGCCCAGCCTCACAGCCTCGCCAGCCAGCTCGCGCTGCAGCCATGAGTCTCCGATCGTGGAGGCATAGCCCTCGGTGAAGATCAGGTAGATCACTCTGAGCACGCCGGCCAGCCGCGGACCCCACTCGTGCGGGTCGGGCACCTCGAAGGGCACGGCCGCGGCCGACAGCGAGCGTTTCGCCCGCACGATGCGCTGCTGCATCGTGGCCACCGGCACCAAGAAGAGCCGGGCGAGCTGCTCGGTCGAGAGGCCGCCCACGAACTTCAGCGCGAGTGCGCATTGCGCCTCGAGCGAGAGCACGGGGTGGCATGCGACGAACAGCAGGCGCAGCACCTCGTCGCCGATCGGCTCGACCTCGTCGAATCCGCTCTCGCTCAGCGTCGAGGCGAGGGCCTCATAGCGTGAGTCGAGTGCGTCGCGACGTCGCCAGGCATCGATCGCGCGCCGTTTCGCGACGGCGGTGAGCCAGGCGCCGGGCGAGTCGGGTACTCCGTCCCTGGCCCAGGTGCGCAGGGCCTCGAGGCACGCCTCCTGCGCGAGGTCTTCGGCGAGCGGCACATCACGGGTGATCGCGGCCAGGCTCGCGACGACCCGTGCGCCTTCGATGCGCCAGAGGGTTGCGAGCCGCCGTGCGACCTCGTCGTGCTCGGCCGCGCTGCGGGTCATCAGCCCTGCTCGGCCTTGCGGGCGAGCTCGTCGCGCCAGCCCTCTTCTTTCTGAATGAACTCGTTGTCGGCGAAGTCGGCGAAGTCGCTCTCGTCGGTGATGCGGCGCACCTCGAGCTTCGTGCCCGGGCCGAGGGGGCAGCGACGGGCCCACTCGATCGCCTCGTCCTTGCCGGCGACCTCGATCATCCAGAACCCATTGAAGAGCTCGTGCACCTCGCCGTACGGGCCATCGGTGACAACCTTGTCGTCGCTCGAGAAGTCGACGACGAACCCCTCGGAGGGGTCGCTGAGCCCTTCGCCGCCGATCATGACGCCGGCCTGCATGAGTGACTCGTTGTAGGCGCCCATCGCATTGATGATCGCCTCGAAGTCGAGGTCTTCGCTGGCCGTCGTCGCCTCGGCGGTCGAGCGCATGATGAGCATGTACTTCGGCATGATGGTTTCCTCTCGCACGGGTCGCCCACTGCGACCCTTCACTATGACGACGAGCGGCGCTACCCGAAATCGACAGCGGCGTCGAAGAATCTCAACCGGCTAGTGCCGAGGCTTGCGCGCAGGTCGGTCGTCGCGGTCGCCGGCGTTGCCACCGCCGTAGCCTCGCTCGGCACGTTTGCGCGGCCCGCGGTCGAGCTGAAGCTCGATGAGCTTGCCGCTGATGCGGGTGGCCGCAAGCTTGTCGAGGGTCTCGCGCGGCATGTCGACGGGCAGCTCGACGATCGAGAAGTCGAGCTTGATGTCGATCGCACCGAAGTCTTCTCGACTCAATCCGCCCTCGTTCGCGAGCGCGCCGACGATCTGGCGCGGTTCGACGCGGTGCCGGCGGCCGACCTCGATGCGGTAGGGGGCGAGGCGGCCGTTGCCTGTGCGGCTGCGGCGCTCCGGCCGCTCGGCTCGGTCGCCGTCGCGGGCCGGGCGGGCATCCCGTTCCTCGCGCGGTGGACGCACGGGGCGCAGATCGGCCTCGGTCAACAGCAGCGAGGTTCCGCCCTGGGCGACGACGGCGAGTGCGGCCGCGACCTCGGCTTCGGGCACGTCGTGGTGCTCGACGTAGTGGCCGATGATGTCGCGAAAGGCGCTCATCAGCTCGGTCTGCCCGAGCGCCTCGGTGATCGAGTCGTCGAAGCGTGCCAGGCGCGTCGCGTTGACGTCGTCGACCGTCGGCAGCTGCATCTGCGTGAGCGGTTGCCGCGTGGCCTTCTCGATGGCGTCGAGCAAACGGCGCTCGCGCGGCGTTACGAAGCTGATGGCCGCGCCGCTGCGTCCGGCGCGGCCCGTGCGGCCGATGCGGTGCACGTACGACTCGGTGTCGACCGGAATGTCGAAGTTGATGACGTGGCTGATGCGCTCGACGTCGAGGCCGCGGGCGGCGACGTCGGTCGCGACGAGAATGTCGAGCGTGCCCGACTTCAGCTGCTCGACGGTGCGCTCTCGCTGTGGCTGCGCCACGTCGCCGCTGATGGCCTGCGCAGAATAGCCGCGCGCGCGCAGCTTCTCGGCGAGCGTCTCGGTCTCGTTCTTCGTGCGCACGAAGATGATCATTCCGTCGAAGTTCTCGACCTCGAGAATGCGCGTCAGGGCGTCGACCTTCTGCGGGTACGACACCATGAGGTAGCGCTGCGTGGTGTTGGCCGAGGTCGTGGTCTTCGTCTTGACCGTGATCTCTTCGGGGTCGTTCAGGTGCTGCTTCGAGATGCGGCGAATGGCCGCGGGCATCGTCGCCGAGAACAGGGCGACCTGCTTCTCGGACGGGGTCTCGGCGAGAATCGTCTCGACGTCTTCGGCGAAACCCATTTTGAGCATCTCGTCGGCCTCGTCGAGCACGAGGTACTTGAGCTCGCTCAGGTCGAGGGTGCCCTTCTCGAGGTGGTCCATGATGCGGCCGGGCGTGCCGACGACGACGTGCACGCCGCGGCGCAGGGCCGACAGTTGCACGCCGTAGCCCTGGCCGCCGTAGACGGGCAGCACGTGTACTCCGGGCAGGTGCGCCGCGTACTTCTCGAAGGCCTCGCATACCTGCAGGGCGAGCTCGCGGGTCGGGGCGAGCACGAGCGCCTGCGGGCTCTTCTGCTTCACGTCGAGGCGCGAGATGATCGGCAGCGCGAACGCCGCGGTCTTACCCGTGCCGGTCTGGGCGAGGCCGACGACGTCGCGTCCGGCGAGAAGGGCGGGAATCGTGGCTGCCTGAATCGCACTGGGCGTCTCGTATCCGACGTCGGCGAGGGCGGCGAGCACTGCGTTGCTGAGCCCCAGTTCGCTGAAGTGAGGTGTCGTGGGCGCGCTATCGGCCTCGGTCGTGGCGGTGTCGTCGTGAGGCGTCATAGTACTAACGGTACGCGGGTTGAGTGGGCTCTTGACGCGCGGACCCGATGATCACTAACCTACAACCAAATGGTTGTAGAAATTGCGAGACTCAGCGACGCAGAGGTCGATGCCATCTTCGGCGCCCTCGCCGACGCCACGCGGCGCGACATCGTCGAGCGCGTCATCGAGCGTGAGCAGTCGGTGTCGTCGCTGGCGGCGAGCTACGCGATGAGTTTCGCTGCCGTGCAGAAGCACGTGGCGGTGCTCGAGCGGGCATCCCTCGTGGTGAAATCGCGCAGCGGGCGCGAACAGATCGTGCGCGCGAATCCCGACTCCCTGCAACGAGCGCGATCGTTGCTCGAGTCGTACGAGAGCCTATGGCGGCACCGGGCCACCACGATCGACGCGATCCTCGCCGAGGGTCCTGAGCAGTAGGGAGACCACCATGCCCGTCACCGACGCCATCACCGACCTCGAGGCATTGAGCCTCACCTTCGTGACCGAGCACGACGCTCCTGTCGATCGAGTCTGGCAATTGTGGGCAGACCCACGGCAGCTCGAGCGCTGGTGGGGCCCGCCGGAGTGGCCGGCGACGTTCACGCGCCACGACTTCGTGCCCGGTGGCTGGTCGAACTACTACATGACCGGACCGAACGGCGAGAAGGCACCCGGCTGGTGGATCGCGAAGTCTGTCGAGGCTCCCACACGGTTCGAGTTTCGTGACGGGTTCGAGGGGCCCGACGGCCGACCCGACCCGACAATGCCTACCATCGAGGCGACCGTCACCCTCGACGATCTCGGCGACGGGCGCACGCGCATGGTCATCACATCGGTCTTTCCGAACGCTGATGCTTTCGTGCAGATGCGCGAGATGGGAATGGAAGAGGGGATGCAGTCGGCGCTCGGCCAGATCGAAGCGCTTCTCGCGGGGTAATCACCAATCGCTGTGTCAAGGGGTGTCTCGACGGCATGGTCGATAGGTACGGTCGGCGCATGCCTCGAGATATCACAGAGCGCTCGATCGACCCCACGAAGCTCAGAAACCAGCCTCAACTGACGAGCGCTTCTGGCACAACCTGGGTCGTCGTCGCCGCGGTGTCGACTGTGCTTCTCGCGCCCATGCTGCTGATCATTGACGGCCTGGCACCTGTGGGTTTTGCCGCCGTCGTCATCATGGTGGTGCTGCTGATCTCGACGATCCTCGTGCGCGTGCTCGTGAGGGCGGGGCGCGAAAGACTGATCGCGCTCGCCAGCCTCTACGCGACTCTGCTTGCCTGTGCACTGATCGCCACGCTCGTCATCGCTGCCCGTGGGTCATGACAGCCATGCTCGAGCCGAACATCGACACCGAGATCTCACGCATCGCGACCGTCGTCGCTGACGCTGCCCAGCAACGCGGCATGCGGTTGGCGTGCGCCGAATCGCTCACGAGCGGTGCGATCGCCTCGGCACTGGGGCGAGCGCCGGAGTCGGCGCACTGGTTCTGCGGGGGAGTCATCGCCTACACCGCAGACGTGAAGGTCGGTGTGCTCGGTGTAGTTCCTGGGCCAGTTGTCACGACCACGTGCGCGATGCAAATGGCCGTGGGGGTTCGCGACTTGATGACGGCCGATGCTGCAGTCGCGGTGACGGGGGTCGGCGGACCGGGCGAGAGCGAAGGCAGACCGGCGGGCACGGTCATCATCGCGGTGAGCACGGCAAAGGGAATCGACGTCGCCACTCATTGTTTCGAGGGCGACCCCGGCGCGGTGGTCGCACAGACAACACTGTGCGCCCTCGTCAGCTTGCGTGACGTGATCGAGCGCTAGCCACGGCGCGTACCCTGGAGGTATGGCATCCGATCGCGGCATTCGCAACAACGGCGCGGCCGCGAACCCACGATCGACGACAGATGCCCGCCCTCAGGTGCGCCCGACGACCGAGGGCTGGCAGCAGAAGATGGGCCCCGATGGCCGCCCGGTGCTACAGTTCGCCGAGCCGAAGCGCGGCAAACCGCCCGTTCATCTCGCCGACCTGACCCCCGAGCAGCGCGTCGAGCGCGTGAAAGAGCTCGGGCTACCCGGCTTTAGAGCGAAGCAGTTGAGCACTCACTACTTCACGCACTACTCGACCGACCCTGCGGCGATGACTGACCTTCCCGCCGCCCAGCGCGACGAGCTCGTCGCCGGCATGCTGCCCCCACTGCTGACCGAGGTGCGCCGTTTGCGCACCGACAACGGCGACACGATCAAGTTTCTCTGGAAGCTTCACGATGGCGCCCTCGTCGAGAGCGTGCTCATGCGCTACCCGGGCCGCATCACGCTGTGCGTCTCGAGCCAGGCCGGCTGCGGCATGAACTGCCCGTTCTGCGCGACGGGGCAGGCGGGGCTGACGCGCAACATGTCGAGCGCCGAGATCGTCGACCAGATCGTGCAGGCCAACGCGGCCATCGCCGCGGGAGAGCTCGGCGGTAAGAAGCGCGGCGAGACCACGCCCGAGCGCGTCAGCAACATCGTCTTCATGGGCATGGGCGAGCCGCTCGCCAACTACAACCGGGTGATGGATGCTCTGCGCACGATGGTCGAGCCCCAGCCGCACGGGCTCGGCATGAGCGCGCGCCACATCACGGTGTCGACGGTCGGACTCGTGCCGGCCATCCTGAAGCTCGCGGAGGAGAAGATCCCCGTGACGTTCGCGCTCAGCCTGCACGCGCCCGACGATCAGTTGCGCGACGAGCTGATTCCCGTCAACTCGCGCTGGAAGGTCGACGAGGCCCTCGACGCGGCGCGCGCCTACTTCGACGCCACGGGGCGCCGGGTGTCGATCGAGTACGCACTCATCAAAGACATGAACGATCACGCCTGGCGCGCCGACCTGCTCGCCCAGAAGCTGCTCGAGCGCGGCCGGGGCTGGGTACACGTCAACCCGATTCCGCTGAATCCGACCCCCGGGTCGATCTGGACCAGCTCAGAGCCCGCCGTCATGCGCGAGTTCGTGCGCCGCCTCGACGACGCGGGCATTCCGACCACTTTGCGCGACACCCGCGGCAAAGAGATCGACGGGGCGTGCGGGCAGCTCGCCGCTGCCGAATAGCCGCTCCCGAACATCCCTCGGGTCGGCCATACTGAACGCATGTTCCTCGACTCGATCAATCAGTTCTTCACGCAGATCGTCGGCATCAGCGTCGCCGTCGTCGTCTCGCTCATCGTCATCATCGTGCTGCTGCGCAGCATCAAGGTGGCGAAGCCCGATGAGGCGATCATCGTCACCTCGCGCCAGCGCACGCCGAAAGAACGACTGCAGAACGCCGAGATGGAGAACGTCGGCCAGCGGGTCGTGTTCGGCTCGCGCGTCTTCGTCAAGCCCATTGTCGAGGCCTACTTCAAGCTCAGCCTGCGGTCGCGGCAGCTCAACGTGCAGGCCACCGCGCAGACGCGCGATGCGATCACGATCAAAGTCAACGCGGTCGCCGTCGTCAAGGTCGGCGGCTCAGAGGCCATGGTGCGCGCAGCCGCCCAGCGCTTCTTGAACCAGCAAGACCAGATCGAGTCGTCGACCGAAGAAGTCTTGAGCGGTTCTGTGCGCTCGATCGTCGGTCAGCTCACCGTCACCGAGATCATCACCAACCGCTCGGCCCTGCAAGAGCAGGTGCTCGAAGCGGTGCGCGAGGCGCTCGACATTCAGGGCCTGCAGATCGACACCCTGCAGATCAAAGAGATCGACGACGACAACAACTACATCCGCGACCTGGGTCGTGCGGAGGCCGCTCGCGTGAAGCAGGTCGCCGAGATCGCCGAAGCGCAGGCCCAGCAGGCGTCTGAAGAGGCGCGCATCAACGCTGCGCAGCAGATCGCCGAGAGCCAGCGCGCCCTCGACCTGCGCAACGCCGAGATTCAGAAAGAGACCGACAAGGCACGGGCCGAGGCCGCCGCGGCCGCCCCGCTCGCCGAAGCCATCGCGCAGCAAGAGGTCGTCTCGCAGCAAGAGCTCACGGCCCAGAAGCGCGTCGGCCTGCGCAAGCAAGAGCTTGACGCCGAGGTGCGTGCGGTCGCCGATGCGCAGGCCTACGCGATCGAGAAAGAGGCCGATGCGGCCGCACTCGCTGCCGTCGCCAACGCCAACGCCGAGCGCGACGCGCGCAAGGCCGCGGCCGAAGCCATAGAGGCGGAGGGTATCGCCGAGCGCAACCGACGCCGCAGTGCTGCCGAGGCTGTCGAGGCCGAGGGTATCGCCGAGCGCGCTCGACGCATCGCGGCCGCCGAGGCACTCGCGGCCGAAGGTGAGGCCGAAGCCGGCGCGATTCGCGTGAAGGGCACGGCCGAGGCCGACTCGACTCGCGCGCAGGCCGAGGCGCTGGCCGAGCGCGCCGAAGCCTTGCTCAAGCAGCGCATCATCGACCAGTTGCCCGAGATCGTGCGGGCCGCCGCCGAACCGCTCGGCGCGATTCAGAACATGACGGTCATCTCGTCAGACGGCACGGGCACCAACCAGCTCGGCGAGAACGTGGCCGGCCAGCTGGCGACGTCGACCAAGATCATCAAAGACCTCGTGGGCATCGACATCGCCGAGCTCATCAACGGCAAGGTCGTCGGTGAGGCCACCGGCGCGGCGGTCGCCAAGGGCGCGGCGAGCACGTCTTCACCGCGGCGCAAGAACACCGAATCTTGACGCGCTGAACCGGCCGTGCGGGCCCGAACGAGGCCCGCACGGTCGCTAGCGTTGAGGCATGACCGACGACGTTCTCGCCCAGCGCGATGCCTGGAAGGCTCGCGAGACCCTCGCCGAGCAATTGATTCCGCTCATCGGACGCCTGTATCGCGAGCACGGCGTGATCACGTCGATTCACGGTCGCCGTCTCATCAACCAGTCGGCGATCGGCGTGATCAAGGCGCATCGCTATGCCCACCACGTCACGGGAGCAGCTCTGCCGCTCGAGCAGACGAAGCGGGTGCTCGATGCCCTGCTCACGCTCGACCACGGCCCCGCGTCGCTCGATATCGCGCGACTGCTGCTTGACTACGACGAGCACGGCGACGGGCGGTCGCTCGTCGACTACCTGCGCGACGCCCTCGCGTCCACGCAGCGGGCCCCGCGCAACGCGGGCGGCACCGACGTCGTGCTGTACGGCTTCGGGCGCATCGGGCGACTGCTCGCGCGCATCCTGATCGCTCACGCCGGCAACGGTGCCGGGCTGCACCTGCGGGCTATCGTCGTGCGCCGCGGCGGCGAGAACGACCTCGTCAAGCGGGCAAGTCTGCTGCGTCGTGACTCGGTGCACGGGCCTTTCGATGGTTCGATCTCGGTCGACCAGAAAGCGGGCACCATTCTCGCCAACGGCACGCTCATCCAGGTCATCTACGCCGACGACCCGGCCGCGATCGACTACACCGCCTACGGCATTCACGACGCGATCGTCGTCGACAACACGGGCCGCTGGCGCGACGAGGAGGGGCTCTCGCAGCACCTGCGGTCGACAGGAGTCGCGCGCGTGCTGCTGACAGCACCCGGCAAGGGTGCGCTGCCGAACGTCGTGCACGGCATCAACCACGAGTCGATCGAGCCCGAGCATCGCATCGTGACCGCAGCCTCCTGCACCACGAACGCGATCACGCCCGTGCTCAAGGTGCTCGACGACGAGTACGGCATCGTGCACGGGCACGTCGAGACGGTGCACTCGTTCACCAACGACCAGAACCTCATCGACAACTTCCACAAGGGCGACAGGCGTGGCCGCTCGGCCGCGCTCAACATGGTCATCACCGAGACGGGGGCCGCGAAGGCGGTGGCCAAGGCACTGCCTGCGCTCGAGGGCAAGCTGACGGGCAACGCCATCCGCGTGCCAACGCCTGACGTCTCGATGGCGATTCTCAACCTGCGGCTCGAGCGCCCGACGACGCGCGACGCGGTCAACCATTTCTTGCGCGAGACGTCGCTGCACTCAGAGCTTCGCCAGCAAATCGACTACATCGAGTCGCCCGAGGTCGTGTCGACCGACTTCATCGGCTCGCACCGTGCCGGCATCGTCGACGGGCTCGCGACCATCTGCACGGGCGACAATCTCATCGTTTACGTCTGGTACGACAACGAGTACGGGTACAGCTCGCAGGTCGTGCGCGTGCTCGAGACGATGGCGGGCAGTCACCCGACCGTCGTGCCGGAGCGCGTCGGCGCCTAGCGCTCACGCCGAGTGTGCCTGTTGCGCGCGAGTGAGCCCCGGCTGGGCAGGCACAGTGGAGCGCAACGGGTACCTTCGCGCCCCGGTCAGCGAAAGGCAGCGATTCCCGTGATCGCGTTGCCGAGAATGAGCGTGTGCACGTCGTCGGTGCCCTCGTAGGTGCGCACCGACTCGAGGTTGTTGGCGTGCCGCAGCGGCGAGTGCTCGAGCGTGATGCCGTTGCCGCCGAGCATCGCCCGTGCCTCGCGCGCGATGGCAATCGCCTCGCGCGTGTTGTTGAGCTTGCCGACTGAGATCTGGTGCGGCTGCAGCTGGCCGGCATCTTTCAACCGCCCGAGCTGCAGCGCGAGCAAGAAGCCCTTGTCGATCTCGAGGGCCATGTCGACGAGCTTTTGCTGCGTGAGTTGATATGCGGCGACGGGCTTGCCGAATACTTCGCGCTGCTGCACGTAGGCGAGGGCGGCGCGGTAGCTGTCGAGCGCCGCACCCATGACCCCCCACATGATGCCGTACCGCGCTTGGTTGAGGCACGTGAAGGGGCCGCGCAGTCCCTCCGCTCCCGGCAGCTGGGCGTCGGCGGGCACGCGCACCTCGTCGAGCACGATGTCGCACTGGATCGACGCCCGCATCGACAGCTTCTGCCCGATCGGCGTGGCGGTGAAGCCTGAGCTGTCGGTGGGCACGATGAAGCCGCGGATGCCCGCCTCGGTCTGCGCCCAGATCACAGCGATGTCGGCGATCGACGCGAGGCCGATCCAGCGCTTCGACCCCGAGATGACCCAGTCGTCGCCATCGCGGCGTGCGACGGTCTGCATCGAGGCCGGGTCGCTGCCTGCATTCGGCTCAGTGAGGCCGAAGCATCCGATGATCTCGCCCGCCGCCATGCCGGGCAGCCACTGCTGCTTGTGCTCCTCCGAGCCGAAGGTGTGGATCGCGGTCATGGCGAGCGAGCCCTGCACCGACACGAAGGTGCGAATGCCGCTGTCGCCGGCCTCGAGCTCGGCGGCCGCGAGGCCGTACTCGACCGCGGAACGACCGCCGCCGCCGTAGCCCTGCAGGTGCATGCCGAGCAAGCCGGCCTCGCCCATGGGCGCGATCAGTTCACGAGGGAACTCGCCGCGGTCGTACCATTCGGCGATGCCCGGGCGCACGTGGCTCTCGACGAACGCCCGCACGCGGTCGCGCGTCGCGCGCTCGTCGTCGCTCAGCAGTGCATCGAAGCCGATGAGATCGAGGGGCGAGTCGGTCATGAAGGTCCTCTCTGACGTGCACTCATCGTGGCGCACCGCCTCGTCTTTGTCCACTTGGATAAGAGGCGCGCGGTCACGGTGCC
Source organism: Microcella sp. (assembly GCF_019739195.1). Taxonomy (NCBI): domain Bacteria; kingdom Bacillati; phylum Actinomycetota; class Actinomycetes; order Micrococcales; family Microbacteriaceae; genus Microcella; species Microcella sp. Next base: position 56,434 of record NZ_JAHHDS010000001.1, read on the forward strand.
GGGGGCGGCGCAGCGGCTCGCGCGACGGCATCGCGCGCGAGCAATGTGGAACCGACGACGGCGGCCGGCATCACGAACACGGCCCCGCCCGGCACGAGGTAGAGCAGTTGCGTCGCGATGCCGAAGCCCAGCGCGCGAGCACGTGAGCCGCGCATGACGCTCGAGCGTGCGGTGCCGTCGATGCCCCGCGCCTCGAGCGGGCGGGTCGTTAGCTCGCGTTGAATGAGGTGCCCGCCGAGCAGCACGCCCGTGACCGGACCCGCCACGGCACCGATGAGGGGGATCAGCCCGGCCACAAAGGTCAGCAGGCCGTAGGCCATCGCTCGTAGCACGAGCAGCAGGCCGTCGCCGAACGAGCGCCAGAACCGCACGGGGTTCGGGGCGAAGTCGCCGAGGTCTTCTTCGGTGCGGCGCCAGACGCGCTCGTAGAAGGGGTCGCCGATGAGCAGGGTGAGCGTCGTGAAGCCGTAGATCGCGCCGATGAGCACCCCGGCGACGAGGGTGATCGCCACGGCCGTGCGCAGGGCATCACGCCAATCGCTCTGCCACCCCTCGGCGAAGCCCGTGATGGCCGTCGCCCACTGCTCGGCGTTCAGCCCGAGGGTGACCAGCAGAGCGATGATGACCGCCGCCGCGATGGCGGCCGGCAGCATGCCGAAGAGCATGAGGCCGGGGCGGCGTCGCCAGGTCGCGAACCCGCGCAGCACGAAGAGGGCGCCCGTGGCGAGATCGCGCGCGACTGCGGTCACGCGGGATGCGCGAGGGTGCGTGCGGGTGCGCCGGGCCATGCGACCAGCGTAGGCGCGCCCGATGGCTGACGGCCCTGGCGTTGCGCGCGCGTCTACAGTGGCACTCGTGACGCACCCCTCCGCACCGACGGCCGGGCCGAGCGATGTCATCGACGTGCTGACCGCGCTCGTGGCCATCGACTCGGTCAACAGCGATCTCGTGCCCGAAGCGTCGGGTGAGACCGCGATCGTCGACTGGTGCGCCGCCTGGCTGACGCAGCGCGGGTTCGAGGTGACGCGCCTCGAGGGCCGCACCGGGCATCCGTCGATCATCGCGATCGCTCGCGGTAGCGGGGGAGGCCCCGCGCTGCTGCTCAACGCCCACCTCGACACCGTCGGCGTCGAGAGCTACGAGGGCGACCCGTTCTCGGCCAGCATCGAGGGCGACCGCCTCTACGGGCGCGGAGCCTTCGACACGAAGAGCGGGGTGGCGGCGGCCATGGTCGCCGCGGCCCGCGCGCAGGCCGAGCTCTCACTGCGCGGAGACATCGTGTTGGCACTTGTCGCTGACGAAGAGTTCGGCAGCACGGGCACGGTCGAGACGCTCGCCCACCTGGCTGCGACGGGTGTCATGCCGACCGCGGGTCTCGTCATTGAGCCCTCGGCGCTCGAGCTCACCGTGGCGCACCGGGGCTTTGCGTGGTTCGAAGTGGTCTTCAGCGGGCTCGCGGCGCACGGCTCGATGCCCGAGCAGGGCGTCGATGCCCTCGTTGCCGCCAGCAGCTTCGTGCACAGCCTCGGCGAGGTGCGCGCGCGACTGCTGAACGACGCACCGCACCCGCTGCTCGGGCACGGCACCGTGCGGGTGTCGACCATCAACGGGGGAACCGACGCCGCGACCGTCGCCGACCGCTGCGTCATCACCGTCGAACGTCGCACCCTGCCCAACGACGACCTCGACGACGTCGAGCGCGAGCTGCACGAGCTCGTCGAGCACGCGGCCGGCGCGGTGCCCGGAGCTCTCGGTGCGCTGCGCCGACTGGTCGCGCGAGCCGCCTTCGAGGCCCAGCCGAAGAGCGCGATCGTCGAGCTCGTCGCGCAGCAGGTCGAGACGGTGCTCGCCACCCCGGCCCGACGTCGGGGCGAGCCGTTCTGGACAGACGCGCGACTGGTGCACGAGGCGGGCATACCGTGCCTCGTGATCGGCGCCGATGGCGGAGGAGCCCACGCCGATGTCGAGTGGGCCAGCATCCGCTCGGTGCGAGAGCTCGAGGCCGTGCTGCTCGGGGTGATCGAGGCGCACGTCGGCCGCGGCTGAGCGCAGTGCTTCACGGTGCCCGCGCGGCACCATAAACTGGTGCCCACGGGTGCACCGCCGCCACCGTCTCGCCCACCGGCGCGATGCGAGGTGCCCAGCGCGAATTCACGAGGAGCCTCATGAGCAAGTACGCAGTGACCAACCCCGCGACCGGGGAGACGATCACCACGTATCCGACGGCGACCGACGCCGAGATCGCGTCGGCGGTCGATGGAGCCGACAAGGCCTACCGCGAGTGGGCCCGCACGACTACGGTCGAGCAGCGCGCCGCGCTCATCGCGAAGGTCGCCGACTTGCACCGCGAGCGCCGCCAACACCTCGCCGAGACGATCGTGCGCGAGATGGGCAAGCCCATCGGCGACGCTTTGGGCGAGGTCGACTTCTCGGCCGACATCTACCAGTACTACGCCGACAATGGCCCCGCCCTGCTGAAAGACGAGCCGATCGAGCTCGCCGAGGGCAGCGAGGGCTCGGCCTTTATCCGCAAGAGCCCCATGGGCGTGCTCATCGGCATCATGCCCTGGAACTTTCCGTACTACCAGGTCGCCCGCTTTGCCGGCCCAAACCTCATTCTCGGCAACACGATCCTGCTCAAGCACGCAGCCCAGTGCCCCGCCTCGGCCGAAGCCATTCACCAGATCTTCGCCGACGCCGGTTTCCCGGTCGGCGCGTACACGAACATCTATGCGACGACCGACCAGATCGCCACGATGATCGCCGACCCGCGCGTGCAGGGCGTCTCGCTCACCGGTTCAGAGCGCGCCGGTGCGGCCGTCGCCGAGCAGGCCGGCCGGCACCTCAAGAAGGTCGTGCTTGAGCTCGGCGGCAGCGACCCCTTCATCCTGCTCAGCACCGACGACCTCGACGCCACGGTCGAGATGGCCACGAACGCGCGTCTCGACAACAGCGGCCAGTCGTGCAACGGTGCCAAGCGCTTCATCGTCATCGACGATCTCTACGACGCCTTCCTCGAGAAGTTCGTCGCGCAGATGTCGGGCACCCAGGCGAGCGACCCGATGGTCGAAGGCGGCGCTTACGGTCCGCTGTCGTCGTCGTCGGCCGCCGAAGGCCTCGAAGACCAGGTCAAGCGCGCCGTCTCAGGCGGTGCGACCGTGCTCACGGGCGGCACGCGCGACGGCAACTTCTTCTCGTCGACCGTGCTTGCCGACGTGAAGCCGGGCAACGACGCCTACTACGAAGAGTTCTTCGGCCCCGTCGCCCAGGTGTTCAAGGTGGCGAACGAGGCCGAGGCCGTGCAGCTCGCCAACGACACGCCGTTCGGTCTCGGCTCGTACCTCTTCACGACCGATTCTGAGCAGGCGGCCCGCGTCGCCGACCAGATCGAGGCCGGCATGGTCTACGTCAACTGCGTGCTCGCCGACAGCCCTGAGCTGCCCTTCGGCGGCATCAAGCGCTCGGGCTCGGGCCGCGAACTCGGCACGCTCGGCATCGACGAGTTCGTCAACAAGAAGATGATCCGCATCGCCTGATGCTCCGCTTCGAAGAGCTCGCCCATGAGCAGACGCCCATGGGCGAGCTCTCGTTGCGGCGTCGGCACGAGCCCGTCGTCGGCGTCGACGTCTATGAGGTGAAGCTCGGCGATGAGTACCTCATGTCGAGCCTCTTCACCGTGGCTGAAGAAGAACTGGCCCGGCTCGGTCTGGCTGCCGTGGCCGGCACGGCACCGCTCAGCGTCGTGGTCGGCGGGCTCGGGCTCGGCTACACGGCCGTCACGGCGCTCGACGACCCTCGCATTCGTTCGCTCGCGATCGTGGATGCACTGCCCGAGGTCATCGGCTGGCACGACCGTCGACTGCTGCCGGTGAGCGACCGACTCGTTGACGACCCTCGCACCACCCTCGTGCAGGCCGACTTCTTCGCCATCATGCGGGGCGAGCCGGGTGACGTCGATGCCGTGGCGCGCGATCTCGACGCGATTCTGCTCGATGTCGACCACACGCCAACCTTCACGCTCGACGCGAGCCACGCCGATCTGTATACCGTCGAAGGAATGCGTCGGCTCTCTCGCCACCTCGCGCCCGGTGGCGTCTTCGCACTGTGGTCAGACGAGGTGCCCGACGAGTCGTTCCTCGCGGTGCTGCGAGAGGTGTTCGCGTCGGTCGAGGGTCACACCGTCGAGTTCGCCAACCCTCTGACCGAGGGTGTCTCGCGCAATGGTGTGTACGTTGCGACTCTTGCGCAGCGGGGTGCCGGCTCGTAGCCTCGAGGCGCCGAGAGGAGCCACGATGTTCCGCGATCGCATCGACGCCGGTGAGCAGGTGGCGAGACTGGTGGCCGATCTGCGCGACGAGAATCCCGTGGTGCTTGGTCTGCCGCGAGGCGGGGTGCCGGTGGCCGCCGTCGTGGCGCAGGCGCTGGATGCTCCGCTCGACGTCATCATTGTGCGCAAGATCGGCGTGCCAGGCGAACCCGAGTACGCGCTGGGCGCGCTGGGTGAGGGCGGAGTGCGCGTGCTTGACGAGCGGCTCGTCGACCGACTGCGGCTTGACCCCCTCCAGGTCGCGCGGGTCGAAGATGAGGAGCGCAGCGAACTCGCCCGACGGGTCACCGCGCTGCGGGGCGAGCACCCCATGGTGGAACTCTCGGGGCGCACCGCGCTCATTGTCGACGACGGTCTCGCCACGGGGGCCACCGCGCGTGCGGCGAGCCAGGTGGCGCTCGCCCGCGGTGCGTCGCGGGTAGTGGTGGCCGTGCCGTGCGCGCCCCGCGATGCCGCGCTTGGCCTGCCCGAGGCGGACGAGCTGCGCTCGGTCATCCTGTCGGAGGCATTCGGCGCCGTCGGGCAGTTCTACGCGCACTTCGATCAGGTGAGCGACACCGAGGTGGTCGACCTGCTGCGTCGGGCGCGCGAGTCGTGACGGGCTAGAAGACCTTGCCGGGGTTGAGAATGCCCCGTGGGTCGAACGCGGCCTTGATGCGCCGTTGCAGTGCGACTTGCTCGTCGCCCAGTTCGTCAGCGAGCCATCGACGCTTGAGGGTGCCGATACCGTGCTCGCCGGTGAGCGTGCCCCCGAGTGCGAGTGCTGCCTCGAACAGCTCGCCCGCCGCGGCCCAGATCACCTCGGGAACCTCGTCGCCCGTGTAGATCAAGTTGGGGTGCAGGTTGCCGTCGCCCGCGTGCGCCACGGTCGGTATCGCCACGCCATAGCGCTCGCTGATGCGACGGATCGCGGCGAACATCGCGACGAGCTGCGAGCGCGGTACCGCGATGTCTTCGATGAGCACTTGCCCCTGCGCCTCCATGGCGGGGTGCATCGCGCGGCGCACGGCGAGCAGGCGTTCGCCCTCCTCAGGGTCGGTTGTCACACTCGCCGTTCCTCCGAGCCGGGAGATGATCGCGAGCGCGTCCCGCCCCTCCTCTTCTGCCGCATCGCCGTCAGTCTGCACGAGGAGATGCGCGCTGCCGGCCTGCCGCTGAGGAAGGCCCAGATACTGCAGGATGCCCGCGAGCGCCTGCGGATCGACAAGCTCCATCGCGGCGGGGCGGAGGCGGGCCGCAGTGATCGCCGCCGACGCGGCGGCCGCCTGCTCGATGGTCGAGAAGTACGCGGCGATCGTCGCGACGGCTCCCGTCGGCAGGGGCGTCAGCTTGAGGGTTGCCCCGACGATGACGCCGAGCGTTCCCTCTGATCCGATCATGAGGGCGGTGAGATCGAGGCCAGTCACGCCCTTCACGGTGCGATGCCCAAGCCGCAGGAGCGTGCCGTCGGCGAGCACGACCTCGAGGCCCAGCACCGCCTCACGGGTGACGCCGTACTTCGCGCACAGCAGGCCGCCGGCATTCGTCGCGATGTTGCCCCCGACGGTCGAGATCTCGCGGCTCGCCGGGTCGGGGGCCCAACGCAGGCCGAGCGGTTCGAGCGTGCGGTTGAGATCGGCGTTGAGGATGCCCGGTTCGACCACGGCCACCTGGTCAGCCTCGTCGATCTCGAGCACGCGAGTCATGCCGGCCGTCGAGAGCACGAGCTCGCCGCCACGTGCCATGGCGCCACCCGTGAGCCCCGTGCCGGCACCGCGGGGCACGACGGGGATGCGGTGCTCGTGGGCGATGCGCATCACCGCCTGCACCTGCTCGACACTGCGCGCCGTCACGACGGCGAGCGGTGGAGAAACGCTGCGCTGGCCCGACTTGTCGCTGCGGGCAGACTCGAGCATGACCGGCTCGATCGACAGCGAGCCACCGACGGCAGACTGCAGCTGGGCGAGAACGTCGGTCATGACCGGATCGACGTGCCGAGAAGAGTCTCGAGAAACAGCCGTCGGTACGGCTCGGCGTCGACGTCGAGCACGACCGTCGCGGGCGCAATCGCGCGAGCAGCCGTGATGTCGGCGCCGACCATGGTGCGCAGGTCGACGACCGTCTGCCCGCGGGTCGGGCCCGGAGAGAGGGCGACTTCGACGGGGGCGAGTCGCGTCACGAGCGGGCTCGGATCGATGGCGGCGCAGACGGCGCCCGCGTCGCCGATCGCGACTCGCTCGTCGGCCACGCGATCTTCGGTCGCGTCGATGCCGATCAGGTGGGTCAGCAGGGCGCCCGCGAGGCGAGCACCAGCGTCGGCGGAGTCGGAGAGGCGACGTGCGTCGTCGTGCGTGACCGAGACGCGGTAGAACGGCTCGAGACCGTACATGAGCACGTCGAGCCCATCGCCGAGCACGATCGCCGCCGCTTCGGGGTCGTGCCAGACGTTGAATTCGGCGGCGGCCGTCGCGTTGCCCGAGCCGACGGCCCCGCCCATCATGACCACGCGCGCGATGCGCTCGGTCACGTCGGGGTGCAGTCGCAGCAGCATCGCGATATTTGTCAGGGGTGCGAGGCTGATGATCGTCACGGGTTCAGCGCTGTCGGCGAGAGTGCGCCGCAGCAGCTCGACCGCGTGACCATGCTCGGGTGCGCGGGCAGAGCGGGCCAGGGCGAGGTCGGCGAGGCCGTCGGCTCCGTGGATGGCGGCCGCGTGCTGCGGTGCTTCGAGCAGGGGCCGGTGCGCCCCGGCGGCCACAGGGATGTTGCCAGCATCGGCCGCATCCAGCACCGCCAGCGTGTTTGCGACGACCTGGGCGAGCGGCGCATTGCCGCCCGTGCACGTGATCGCCCGCACGTCGAGGGCGGGGTGGCGCACGGCGAGCAGAATCGCAAGGGCATCGTCGACCCCGGTGTCGACGTCGAGAATCACCGGCTGGGCGGTCATCGGTTGCGGGTGCGGTCGGCGAACCAGAACAGCGCGGCGACCATGATGAGTGTCGCGGCGATCAGCAATCCGGTCGTCGGGTCGAACTCGACATATCGCGACACAGCGCCAGGCGGCACGGGCGGCCCGGCGAGAGCGACCCGCACCGAGCCCAGGGCGACTCCGGCTCCGACGACGGCGAAGCCGAGCGCGATGCCCGTCAGGGTGATGCCGGCGTCGGTGCCGCGGGCGAGGCGGCGTACGCGTGTGCGGGTGAAGCCGATGGCGGCCGCGGTCACGACGATGAAGCCTGTGGTAAAGGGTTCGAGCATCGCTTCGACCCACGACTGGCCGAGCACGAGCACGCGGAATAGCAGCGAGATGACGACGGCCATGACGCCGGCGAGTGCCACCCAGCGGAAGCGCTGATCGATGGTCTGCCAGCGGAACACGCTGAGCAGCACGGCGGCAGCAGCGAACCAGAGCACCGGAGCGACATCGACGAAGAGCAGGGCGAGTTCGCCCGGCCGGTTGAAGACGGTGTCACCGATGCCGAACTGGAAGGCGAGAGCCATGAGCGCCGTTGCGACGAGCGCGGCGAGCAGCAGGGTGCGCGCCACCGAGCCCGACCGGGTCGGCATGCCTCCCACCGGAATCTCGTCAGCTGCCGAGTGGCCTGCCTCGCTCATGCCCCGATGCTAGATCACCCGCGCTAGATGAACAGTGTGGTGGTCGACTCAGACGCCTCGCCGAGGAAGGTGGCGACTCCACCGAGCTCGACACCGTCAATGAGGTCGCTGTGCGCGATGCCCAGCAGATCCATCGTCATCGTGCAGCCGATGAGCCGGGCACCGCCAGCCTGCGCCGAGGCGATGAGCTCGGGCAAACTCGGCACGTTGTGCTGCTTCATGACGTTCTTGATCATGACCGGGCCCATACCCGCCATGTTCATGGTCGAGAGCGGCAGGTCGTTCGCACCGGAGGGCATCATCATGCCGAACATGCGGTCCATCATCTTCTTCTGACGCTTCGGCGGTTGCTCGCGACGCAGCGCGTTGAGCCCCCAGAAGGTGAAGAACATCGAGACCTGCTCGCCCATGGCGAGAGCCCCGTTGGCGATGATCATCGAGGCGAGCACCTTGTCGAGATCGCCCGAGAAGACGACGAACGAGTTCTTGCCCGGGCCTGAGACGGTCGCGCCGCCGACCGGACGCGCCGAGGCCATCGCGCCTGCTCCGCCCTTGCGGATCACCGCCACGTAGCCGGGGCCTTCCGGCTCGATCGAGACGAGCTCGTGGCCATTGCGCTTGACCCAGGCGGGAGCATCCGCCGCGAATCCGGGGTCGCTGACGTGAATGGTGATCTCGTCGCCCGCGTCGGCCGCGGTCGCCGCCTCGGCGAGCTTCATGATCGGGCCAGGGCACGCGAGGCCGGTGACGTCGAGGTCGATGGATGCGCCGATTCCCGTCGGGGCGAGCGCGAACAGCGAGTGTGTCTCGGCGTAGTTCTCCATCGGTGCGCGCTGCACGGGTGCGTCGGCCTCGTCGAGCTGGTGCCACGCCCGGAAGGTTGTCGAGCCGCCCGAGAGCGTCTTGAGGTCGGTGAAGCCGCGCTGCCGCAGAGCGCGGTACGCCAGGTAGGAGCGGAATCCGACGGCGCAGTACAGCCGAATCGGTGTGCTCGTGTTCCACTCGACGCAGGCCGTGCGCAGCGTGTCGAGCGGCACGTTCTCGGCGCCGGGCAGGTGCCAGATGCCGAACTCTTCTGCCGTGCGCACATCGATGATGCGTGCGCCCTCGACGGCCGCCGGGTAGTCCTCGGCGTACCAGAGCGAGAGATCGCCGCGCACGACGTTCGCCGCGACGAAACCGGCCATGTTCATGGGGTCTTTCGCCGAGCCGAACGGGGGAGCGTAGGCGAGTTCGAGCTCTTCGAGGTCGAAGACCGTCATGCCCATGCGCACCGCCGTGGCCAGCACGTCAATACGCTTGTCGACGCCGTCGAAGCCGGCCGCCTGGCCACCGAGCACCCGGCCCGTCTCGGGGTCGAAGACGACCTTGAGGTGCATCATCGCGGTGCCCGGATAGTAGCCCGCGTGACCCGAGGGGTGCACGTGGATGGCCCGGTGCGGAACACCAGCCGCGATCAGCTGCCGCTGGGTGGCCCCGGTGCCGCCCGCGACCATGTCGAAGACCTTGACGATCGAGGTGCCCTGGGTCGAGCGGTATTCGGTGTCGCGACCGCAGATGTTCTCGGCGGCGACGCGCGCCTGCCGGTTTGCGGGCCCGGCGAGCGGGGCGAGCCACGAGCCGGGCAGCACCGTGTTCGGGGTCTCGACGGCGTCGCCCGCCGCCCAGATGTGCGGGTCAGAGGTACGCATGTGGGTGTCGACGACGATGCCGCCGCGCTCGCCAAGCTCGAGACCCGCGTCACGGGCCAGCTGGGTGTTCGGTCGCACACCTGCCGAAAGAATCACGAGATCGGCGTGCAGCACGGTGTGATTGGTCAGCTCGACGTCGAGGCCGCCCGAGGCTTCTCGCAGCGCGGCAGCCCCCGTCTCGAGATGCACGGCCACGCCGCGGCTACGCAGGTGCGACTCGACCGGCACCGAGAGCTCGTGGTCGATGGGCGGCAGAATCTGGTCGGCGAGCTCGACAACATCGACCTCGGCACCGCGGTGCCTCAGGTTCTCAGCCATCTCAAGACCGATGTACCCGGCTCCGATGACCACCGCGCGAACCGGGCCACGTCGCCCGGCCGCGGCGTCGGCGAGCAGCGCATCCAATTGCGTCTTGATCTGGTCCATGTCGCCCATGCGGCGCAGCACGTGCACGCCTGGCAGGTCAATTCCAGGTATCGGCGGGCGAAGTGCTTCAGCGCCGGGCGTGAGCGCGAGCGCATCGTACGACTCGGTGTACTCGGTACCGTCGTCGACCCGGCGAACGGTCACGCTCTTCGCCGCGCGGTCGATGGAGACGACCTCCTGGCCGATGCGCACGTCGAGGTCGAGAGCTTCGCGCAGGCTCTGCGGGGTCTGCACGAGCAACCGACTGCGATCGGTGATGACACCGCCGATGTGGTACGGCAACCCGCAGTTCGCGAACGAGACGTGGTGACCGCGCTCGAGAACGATGATCTCGGCGAACTCGTCGAGGCGACGGGCGCGAGCGGCGATGGATGCTCCAGCGGCGACTCCGCCGACGACGACAAGCTTCATGGGTGTACTCCTGACAGGGGTGATGGCTCCACGCTGACAGCGGCGGGCGCGGCCGACTAGGGGAGAAAGGCCCGGAATCGCGAGGCGCGAACCTGGCAATCACCGCAAAGCCCCGGCGGTGAGGTTGAATCGAGCGCCGAGGTTCGGCATCGTGGCCGGTTCATCCGATCGCCCCTGCCCTCTTCAGGCCCGAACACTCAGCCGGGTCGCGGTGAGGGCACAGGAAAGGAGAGCACACCATGCTCGTACTGACCGAGACCGCCAGCACCGTCATCGAGAACCTCGTCGCTCGCGAGGCCGACCCGCAGAGCGCCGGCCTGCGCATCGACAGCGGAGGCCCGCAGTCGACCGAGTTCGCCGTTGCCGTGCTCCCCGCCCCACAGCCCGGCGACCAGGTCGTCGAATCGGGGGGTGCCCGGGTCTTCCTCGAGGCGAACGCCTCTGTGGCACTCGAGAGCAAGGTGCTCGACGCGCAGGTGACCGAGCAAGGCGCCGTCACGTTCGCGATCGGCGACCAGCCCGCCTAGCACCGCAGCACCTCCGGGCCGAACGGCCCTGGCGCCGCACAGCGACATCGACCAGGCTGACGGCATGACCGTTATTGAGAACTCCCGCCTGGCCATCATCGGCGCTGGGGCCGTCGGCTCCTCCCTCGCCTACGCCTCCCTCATCCGGGGCTCCGCTCGCGAAGTCGTGCTCTACGACATCGACGCCGCGCGCGTCGAGGCCGAAGTGCTCGACCTCGCTCACGGCACCCCGTTCACCGGGTCGAGCGCGATCAGCGGCGGTGCCGATCTCGACGTCGTCGAAGGCGCCAACATCGTGGTCGTGACGGCAGGCGCCAAGCAGCACCCCGGTCAGAGCCGCCTCGACCTCGCCGGCGTCAACGTCGGCATTCTCGAGAAGCTCATGCCTGAGCTCATCGAACGAGCTCCCAACGCCGTCTACGTGCTCGTGACGAACCCGTGCGACGTGCTCGCGGTCGCCGCACAGCGGTTCAGCGGACTGCCCGCCGGGCGAGTCTTCTCGAGCGGCACCGTGCTCGACAGCTCACGCCTCAAGTGGCGCCTGGCCGAGCGGGTCGGAGTGACGGCCTCGAGCGTGCACGCCATGATCGTCGGCGAGCACGGCGACAGTGAGTTTCCGCTCTGGTCGCAAAGCCGCATCGGCCCGATCCCGATTCGCGAGTGGGTCGATGACCACGGTGACGTGCTGAGCGTCGAAGAGCTCGATCAGATCGCCCACGAGGTCAAGACCGCGGCCTACAAGGTCATCGCCGGCAAGGGCGCGACCAACTACGCCATCGGGCTCTCGGGCGCGCGCATCGTCGAGGCGGTGCTCAATGACGAGGGCGCCGTACTGCCGGTGAGCTCGGTGCTTACCGACTATCGCGGTGTGAGCGGCGTGGCGCTCTCCGTGCCGAGCATCATCGACGCCGAGGGAGTCTCACGCGTGATCGATGTGCCGTTTTCGGCCGACGAAGAGCGACTGCTGCACGCCTCCGCCGAGACCATTCGCGAGTCGCTCGCGGCGCTCGACCTGGCCTAGATGTCGTCGCGGCCCCGCAGCCGCTCGATGAGCCGCCGATCGCGCTTCGTCGGCCGACCTGCTCCGCGCTCACGCAGTACGGTCGCCGGGCGCTCCTCGCGCGGAGGCGGCAGGGGAGTCAGATCGTCGTAGTTCTGAGCCGCGAGCGCAGCGCTCGTGCGCTTCGTGATGAGGCCCGTCACCACGACGATGCGCTCGCCCCCCGGTGTCAGGGCACGCACGCGGTCGCCGACGCGCACGACCTGGGCGGGCTTGGCCGACGCGTCGTTCACTTTGACGTGACCTGCTTTGCAGGCGGCTGTCGCGGCAGAGCGCGTCGAGTAGAGCCTGATCGCCCAGGTGTAGGCGTCAACCCGTACTCCGGTGTGCGTCATGCGGCCGTCGTGCCGCGCGCCAGGGCTATCGCGTCGGCAGCCCGCACGAGAGAGAGGTGTGAGAGCGCCTGCGGGGTGTTGCCCATGTGCCGATGATGCTCGACGTCGAACTCCTCTGACAGCAGGCCGACATCGTTCGTGAGTCCGACTAGGCGATCCATGAGGGCGGTGGCGTCGTCGAGGCGCCCTGACCGTGCGTACTGCTCGACCAGCCAGAAGGCGCAGGTGAGGAACGGATGCTCGTCGCCGGCGATCCCGTCGACTCCGCTCTCGGTGCGGTAGCGCAGGGGCAGACCGTCGCGCAGCAGTGTGCGCTCGATCTCGGCGACGGTGCCGAGCATGCGCGGGTCGTCGTAGGCGACGAAACCGATCTGCGCGAGCTGCAGCAGCGAGGCATCGACCTCGGTTGTCTCGTAGTGCTGCACGAAGTGCCCGCGCTCGGCGTCGTAACCGTGCTCGTCGATCTCTGCCCGCAGTTGGTCGCGCACGCGCTCCCAGCGCTCGGCGGGGCCCGGCAGCCCGAACGCGCGCACGCCGCGGATCCCGCGGTCGAACGCGGCCCACAGCATCGCTCGCGAGTGGGTGAAGACGCGCAGGGGCCCGCGAATCTCCCAGATGCCGTTGTCGTGGCGGTCGAGCTGCGTCTCGACATACTCGAGTAGCTTCACCTGCAGCGACCACGAGAAGTCGTCTTCGTCGACCCCGAGCTCGCGCGCATCTTCGAGGGCGATCATCACTTCGCCGAAAATGTCGCCCTGAAACTGGTCGAACGCGCCGTTGCCGATGCGCACCGGAGCTGATCCCCGGTAGCCCGGCAAGCTCGTGAGCTCGCGCTCTTCGAGCCGGCGCTCTCCCGAAAGCCCGTACATGATCTGCACGTCTTCCGGGTCACCGGCGATCGCGCGCAGCAGCCAGTCACGCCACTCGCTCGCCTCCTGCTCGTAGCCGTGAATCATGAGCGATTCGAGCGTGAGCGCAGCATCCCTCAGCCAGACATAGCGGTAGTCCCAGTTGCGCCCTCCGCCCATCTCCTCGGGAAGGCTCGTGGTCGGCGCGGCGACGATGCCGCCCGTCGACTCGTGGGTGAGAGCGCGCAGCACGAGCAGCGAGCGCCGCACATGGTGGTCGTAGGCGCCCGGGGGAGTGCAGGCCTGCGCCCAAGCGCGCCACCATGCCCGCGTGTCGGCCAGCATGGCGTCGACGCTCTGGAGGGGGCGCTGCGGCTTGTGCGACGGAAACCAGGTCATGACCGTGTCGACGGTGTCACCGGCACGAACGACGAACTCAGCCCGGTGCGCGTGATCGACCGGCTCGAAGCGCACACCCTGCACGACGATGCCGTCGGGCCCGGCGATCGCGGTGAGCGCCGGAGCATCATCGGTGCCGGTCTGACGCACCCACGGCATGGCGTCGGCGTAGTCGAAGCGGATGCGCAGCAGCTGCTCCATCGTGACCTCGCCGCTGATGCCGACCACGCGCCGGGCGAGATCAGACTCGCCGTTGCCGTGCGGCATCCAGTCAATGACGTCGACGACGCCCGACTCGGTCTCCCATCGCGTCGTCAGAATGAAGGTGTCGTCGTCGTACGACCGGCTGGTGCACTCTGTCTCACCCACAGGGTTGAGCGACCAGTGACCGTGGTTCTCGTCGCCGAGTATGCGGGCAAACATCGACGCGGAATCGAAGCGCGGCAGGCACAGCCAGTCGATCGAGCCCGTTCTGCCGACGAGGGCCGCGCTGCGGCAGTCGCCGATCAGGGCATAGTTCTCGAGTGGTTCAGGCATGGGATCCAGTCAATCAGACACCTCTGCCAGGCTCGCTGGGTAGCGTGGGGTGATGTCTTCTCGCAGCCTCATCATTCTCGGAGCGACCGGCGACCTCACCCGCAGACTGCTGCTGCCCGCCCTCGACGGCGTGCTCGCGAGCCTCGAGTCGCAGGCCGATCAGGGTGAGCTCGAGCTCATCGGTACGGGTCACGACCCCGACGCGGGCCGCGAGTGGGCGAGCACCGTCGCCGGTGCGCTCGGCGCAGGAGTGCTGCGTGATGTAGTCGCCGCGACCACACGATTCGAGCAGGTTGACGCGACTTCGCCCGCCGACCTGCGTCGTGTCATCGGTGCGGCAGAGCATCCGCCGATCCTGTACTTCGCGCTGCCGCCCGCGGTCACCGAGCGCGCGATCGACGCACTCGCGACGATCGAGCTTCCTGCCGAGACCCGCCTCGCTCTCGAGAAGCCGTTCGCCCGAGACGAGACCACGGCGAGAGCGCTCAACGCCCTCCTCGGCGCGCTCGTGCCCGAGTCGCGCATCCACCGCATCGATCACTTTCTCGCGAAGTCGACCGTGATCAACCTGCTCGGCCTGCGCTTCGCCAACCGCGTGTTCGAAGCGCTCTGGAACGCAGAGCACATCGACTCGATCGACATCGTCTACGACGAGACGCTCGCGCTCGAGGGCCGCGCCGGCTACTACGACCGTGCCGGAGCACTCGTCGACATGATTCAGAGCCACCTGCTGCTCGTGCACGCCCTCGTCACCATGGAGCGGCCGGCCAGCCTGGAGGCCGACGACCTGCACGACGCGATGCTCGGCGCACTCACCGCGACCGGACCGTTCGGCGGCGAGCCCGCCACGTCGAGCCGTCGCGCTCGCTACACCGCCGGCACGATCGACGCCCGGCAGATTCCTGATTATGTCGCCGAGCCCGATGTCGACCCGGCACGAGACACCGAGACCCTCGCCGAGGTGACGGTCGAGGTGCAGACACCGCGGTGGCGAGGCGTGCCGATCACGCTGCGCAGCGGCAAGGCCATCGGGCGGCCCGCGACCGAGATTCGGCTCACGATGCGACCGGTGCACGACCGGCTCGACGGGCTTCTCGGCGACGCGCCGCCCGCCGCGATCAGGGTCTCGCTCTCGCCCGAGCACCTGTCGATCGACCTCGACATCAATGGCGCAGGCGACCCCTTCGATCTCGATCGCGTCACGCTCGAGACCGACTTCGGCGACGGGCAGTTGAGTGCGTACGGCGAAGTTCTCGCCGGAATTCTCGCCGGCGACGACACGCTGTCGGTGCGCGGCGACCTCGCTGAGCAGTGCTGGCGCATCACGGATGCTGTGCTCGCGTCGTGGCGCACCGGCGAGGTGCCCCTCGACGAGTACCCGGCCGGCAGCAGCGGGCCCTCGAACTGGTCCTCTCGGCGCACGACCTCCTGACGGGCGATTATGGTGGCGGAATGACCACCGCTCTCATCACCGGGGCCACCGCCGGCATCGGCGCCGAGTTCGCCCGCCAACTCGCGGCGCGCGGCGACGACCTCGTCATCGTCGCGCGTGACGCTGATCGGCTCGCCCGCTCGGCGGCGGCCCTGCAGCACGAGTTCAGCGTGAAGGTCGAAGCGATCCCGGCCGACCTGCTCAGCGCAGAGGGGCTCGCCGCGGTCGACGCACGGCTGGCCGACCGGCGCCGGCCGATCGACCTGCTGGTGAACAATGCCGGGTACGGCATCCGCGGAGAACTCGACGAGAACGCATTCGATGACGAGAAGCGCCATCTCGACATCCACGTCACCGTGCCGCTGCAACTCACGCAGACCGCCCTGCGCGGCATGCTCGAGCGGGGTCGCGGCCGCATCGTGCTGATCTCGAGCGTCGCCGCGTTCACGCCACGTGGCACCTACTCGGCGGCGAAGGCCTGGGGCGTCATGTTCGCGCGCGGGGCGAATATCGTCTACCGCGATCGCGGAGTGAGCGTCACCGCTGTGTGCCCTGGCTTCGTGCGCACCGAGTTCCACGACCGCATGAAGGTCGGCACCGCAGGTATCCCCACGTTTTTGTGGCTGCAGGCGCCGACTCTCGTGCGCCTCGCCCTGCGCGGCATCGATCGAGGCCGCTCGGTCGTGATTCCGACGCTGCGCTACCGCGTGATCGCGGCTCTCGCCCGAGTGCTGCCTGATCGGCTCGGCACTGCCGGGCGATTCAGTTCGCGCGACGGAGACTGAGCACCGCCGATGCCCCTATGGCGCGCCGGCTCCGACGAGGTGCGTGTCGTGGGCCTCGGCCGCGAGCCGAGCCTTCCAGTCGACGAGGCCCCGCACCACGAGGCTGGGGTCGTCGGCCAGGCGCTGCATGGCGTCGGCGGGCACGAAGAAGTTGATCGCCACGAAACCGCGCACGCGCTCGTCAGGATCATCGGCGAGCCGGCGCAAGATGTCGCACGAGACGTGTTCGTTCTTCGCGATGCAGGCGCGCACACCCGGGTCGGGGTCGCGCGACAGCACCTCGTAGACCTCGTCAGGCGCGTGGTACGACGATGCCGCACTCTCGCGGATCTTCGGATTCGGGTCGGTGGCGAGTTTCCGGATGCGCGCGATCTTCGACGCCGTCACGGCTGGGGAGAGGAACTGCGCCACGGGGCCATCGAGGTCGGATGCTCCCCGCATGGTCGGCGCATCGGTCGCGAGCTGACGACGCTGAGCAGGAGTGTTGAAGCGGATGCACGACATGCGCGCGAGGCTACTCAGCCCGCCGCGGCATCAGCGGCAGCGGCACGCCGCTGTCGGGGAATCCACGGGATCAGCATCGACGTGCTGCGCTGGTAGTCGACGTACTCGGGGTACCGCTCGCGCGTGATCGACTCGGTGAAGATCGTCGAGCCGATGAAGAGCGCCGTGAGCAGCACGGGGCCGACGAGGGTCCAGTGCAGGGCAGAGCCGAGCGCGACCGCGCCGATCGCGTAGAACACCCACCACTGCGCCTGCTCGAAGAAGAAGTTCGGGTGGCGGCTGAAGCGCCAGAGGCCCGTCGTCACGAAGCGCGCGACGGGCTCTTCGCCCGCCGCGATCGCCGCGGCCTTGTTCTTCTGGAACTCCCACTGCTGCTGGTCGGCGACGAACTCTCCGATGAGCAGGGCGAGAAAGAGCGCGGCGAGTGCCAGATCGAGCATCCCGACCGGCACCGCCTGATTCTGGAATGCCACGAGCGCGGGCAGCGAGATGAGCAGCAGTAGGGCGTTCTGGAAGATCACGATGAAGAGCAGGTTGAAGACCTGGAACTGGGCGGGTGACATGCGCTCGCGCAGAATTGGCCAGCGGTAGTCCTCGACCCCGCGGTAGCCGCCCTTGCGCGCGAAGTTGAAGGTCAGCCGCGCGCCCCACAGTGCCACGAGCACGGTCATGATCGTCAGCCGCGGTTCACTGAATCCGGTCGCGGCCCAGAACGCCGCCACATACACGATCGGCACGATCGACCAGATGCGATCGACCCACGAGTAGTCGCGGGTGAGGAGCGAGGCGATCCAGGTGAACAGGCTGACGGCGACGGCGATGCCGAGCACGATGACGACGATGTCCATGGCGATGAGAGTACTCTGATGCACCCCGCTCGCTGCGACACTGCGTCACTAGACTGACGCTGTGTCAGCCGCGTCGAACGAGCCCCGCCCCGCCGAACCGGTGGTGAGCGACCGCGTGCTGACGGTGCCCAATGCGCTGAGCGCGCTCCGCATTCTGCTCGTGCCAGTGTTCCTCGTGCTGGTACTCGTCGGAGAAGATCTCGCCGCGTTCATCGTCATCGTCGTCTCGAGCCTGAGCGACTTTCTCGACGGCATCATCGCTCGTCGGTTCGGGCAGATCACCAAGCTCGGGCAGCTGCTCGACCCGGCCGCTGATCGGCTCTTCATCTTCGCGGCCGTGATCGCCCTCGCTGTGCGCGAGGTCGTGCCCTGGTGGGTCGTCGTCGTGATCGTCGGGCGTGACGTGTTCCTGGCCGTTCTCGGGCTCGTGCTAGCGCAGCGCGGTTACGGACCCCTGCCCGTGCACCACCTCGGCAAGGTCGCGACCTTCGCACTGTTCTATGCGCTGCCGATTCTCGTGCTTGGCGAGGCCTTCCCCGAGCTGCAGGTTGTCACCAGTCCGATCGGCTGGGCATTCACGCTGTGGGGTGCCTTCCTCTATTGGTGGGCAGGTCTGCTCTACCTGCGTCAGACTCGTGAACTGACCGCGAATCGGCCGCAAGTCTCGAGCGATGCATCGGATACGCTGAGTGACCGAAGGAGGCCACCGGATGCCTGATACCCCGCCGACCGGCGCTGAGAGCCCGAGCGAGTACCGCCCGCACGAGACGACCGTGCACTACGGCCCCGAGTTCGCCGCCCAGCTTGCCGCTCTCGAAGCGGGCGTTAGCCCTGACGAGCAAGAGGTCATCGGTGCACTGCCCTCCGGTTCAGCGCTGCTCATCGTGCGACGGGGCCCGAACACGGGCGCTCGCTTCCTGCTCGACGCTGACGTGACCGTCGCGGGGCGGCATCCTGAGGCAGACATCTTCCTCGACGACGTGACGGTCTCGCGCAAGCACGCCGCGTTCCTGCGTCACGGCACCTCCTTCTCGGTGCGCGACCTCGGCTCGCTCAACGGCACTTTCATGGGCGGCGACCGCATCGACGACACGGTCGCACTCAGCGACGGCACCGAGGTGCAGGTCGGCAAGTTCCACCTCACCTTCTACGCGTCGCGCCTCGATCTCTCGCCGAGCGCCTGATGGCGGCACGGTCCGCTGCCACCGCGGCCCGGTCGAGCGCGCCCGCGGGTCTGCTCAGCATCGGTCAGGTTCTCGCAAAACTGAGCCCGGAGTTTCCCGACCTCACGCCCTCGAAACTGCGGTTCCTCGAAGAGCGGCACCTGGTGTCGCCCTCGCGAACCGAGTCGGGCTAC
Source organism: Microcella sp. (assembly GCF_019739195.1). NCBI lineage: Bacteria > Bacillati > Actinomycetota > Actinomycetes > Micrococcales > Microbacteriaceae > Microcella > Microcella sp. Next base: position 75,515 of record NZ_JAHHDS010000001.1, read on the forward strand.
CGCAAGTTCTCGGCGGCTGACGTCGATCGGCTGCGCTTCATCCTCTCGATGCAGCGCGACCACTACCTGCCGCTCAAGGTGATCCGCGGCTACCTCGACGACATCGAGGCAGGCCGCACCCCCTCCTTGCCCGCTGGCGGTTCGGTGCCGAAGTCGATCTTGGCGACCGAGCGGCGCTACACCCGGGCCGAGCTCGTGCGCGAGGCCGGCGCTTCGCCCGCGCTGCTCACCGATGCGGTGTCGGCATCGCTGATCGCGGCTGCCGACACCTATGGCGATGACGCCGTTCAGGTGCTGCGTGCGCTCGTCGAACTGCAGCGCTCGGGTATCGAGCCTCGGCACCTGCGGGGGTTCCGCGCCGCGGCCGAGAGTGAGCTGGGCCTCATCGAGAGCGCCCTGATTCCGGTGTCTCGCCGCAACGACCCCTCGAGCCGGGCGAAGGCCGCCGAACTCGCCCGCGAGATCGCCGGCCAGCTCGAAGTCGTGCGGTCGAGCCTGATCCGTTCGGCGCTCGGCAGGCTACAGTCGTAGCAGCGGCCCGACACGCCGAGGCGTCGATGCGGATGTCTGCGGAGGTCGTGCACCGGATCGCTAGGGTGAAGGGCGTGACAGCAACTGTCACGTTCAACGTGAAGGTTAGGTAGGGGCCATGACCGACAATCGTCGAGGCGATGATCGCTACGATCTCGGGCTGCTCTTCACCGACGGCATGCCCGACCTCGACGACGAGGCGGGCTACCGCGGCGCCGTCGCGGCACGCGCGGCGGGCATCTCGTATCGCCAGCTCGACTACTGGGCCCGCACCGAGCTCGTCGAACCCACGGTTCGGGGCGCCGCCGGTTCCGGCACGCAGCGTCTCTACGGCTTTCGCGACATCCTCGTGCTCAAGCTCGTCAAGCGGCTGCTCGACACCGGCATCTCGCTGCAGCAGATCCGCACCGCCGTCACGCAGCTACGCGAGGCGGGAGTCAGCGACCTCGCTCAGACCACCCTCATGAGCGATGGAGCGAGCGTCTATCTCTGCACCAGCGACGACGAGGTCATCGACCTCGTCAGCCGCGGCCAGGGCGTCTTCGGCATCGCTGTCGGCAAGGTGTTGCGCGAAGTCGAGAGCTCGCTCGTCGAACTCGACTCGACGCCCGCTGCCGACCCGAGCGATGAGCTCGCGGCACGGCGGGCCACCCGGGCTTCCTAGAGGTTCGCGTACTCGCCCATCTTGGCCGTGCGCATGATGCGGTCGAGCAGCTGATCGAAGTTGCGGGCCATCTCTTGGGCAGAGTCTCCGGGCCACACGTGCAGGGGTTTCGCGGCGCCCTGAGCCTGCTGCAACGACGTGCGCTCCGGCAGTTGCGGCGCGAGCACGAGCGGCCCGAACATGTCACGCAGCTCTTTGATGCGGAACTGGTGCTCGAGCGACTGCACGCGCGCCCGGTTGACGATAATGCCGAGCGGCTGCAGTCGAGGCGACAGGCCGCGGCGAATCTCCTCGATCGCGCGGAGCGCGCGGTCGGCGGCCGCCACCGAGAAGAGGCCGGGCTCGGTCACGACGACGACGCGGTCGCTCGCCGCCCACGCGGTGCGCGTGAGGGCGTTGAGCGAGGGAGCGCAGTCGACGAGCACGAGGTCGTAATCGGCCTCGACGTGTGCGAGTGCTTCTTCGAGCTTCCAGATCTCGCGGATGCTCGGGTGCGGTCCGTCAAAATTGATCGCACTCGGGCTGCCGATGAGCACGTCGACCGTGCCGGGGCGACCCCTCGTCCATCCACTGGGTGCGATCGCCTGACGCACGGTGCGCTCTTTGGGTGCGGCGAGCACATCGGCGACCGTGAGGTGACCGGCCACCTGGATGTCCATGCCCGTCGAGGCGTCGGATTGCGGGTCGAGATCGACCACGAGCGTGCGCAGACCGCGCGAGAAGGCCGCCGACGCCAGACCCAGCGTCACGGTCGTCTTCCCCACGCCCCCCTTGAGAGAGCTGATGCTCAGTACGTGCACGAGTAACGACCCTACCTTCACTAGTCTGGAAAGGCGCGCACGCGCACCGACCTCGGCCCGCCACCACCGGAGCGTTGTCGACCCCCACCTGGGCCGATTCCGAGAGGACACGATGTTCCGCAAGATTCTTGTTGCCAACCGCGGTGAAATCGCGATCAGGGCTTTCCGCGCCGCCTATGAGCTCGGGGCGAAGACCGTCGCCGTCTTCCCCTACGAAGATCGCAATTCGATGCACCGCTTGAAGGCCGACGAGGCCTACCAGATCGGTGAGCCCGGGCACCCTGTGCGGGCGTATCTCGACGTGGACGAGATCATCCGGGTGGCGAAGCTCTCGGGAGCCGACGCGATCTACCCGGGCTACGGCTTCTTGAGCGAAAACCCCGATCTGGCCCAAGCCGCAGCCGACGCCGGTATTGCCTTCGTCGGCCCGCCTCGCTCGGTGCTCGAGATGGCGGGCAACAAGGTGACGGCGAAAGAGAAGGCGATCGCTGCCGGAGTGCCCGTGCTGCAGTCGAGCCCCGCGACGACCGACCTGAAGGTACTCATCGACGCCGCCGACGAGATCGGCTTCCCGGTGTTCGCCAAGGCGGTCGCGGGCGGCGGCGGGCGCGGCATGCGTCGAGTCGAGAATCGCGACGATCTTCCGGCCGCGCTCGAGGCGGCCATGCGCGAAGCAGACAGCGCATTCGGTGATCCGACCATGTTCATCGAGCAGGCCGTCGTGCGCCCGCGTCACATCGAGGTGCAGATTCTCGCGGACGCGACCGGAGAAACGGTGCACCTGTTCGAGCGCGACTGCTCGGTGCAGCGTCGCCACCAGAAGGTCGTCGAAATCGCACCGGCTCCGAATCTCGATGACGATGTGCGGCAGGCGATGTTCCGCGATGCCGTCGCGTTCGCGAAGTCGATCGGATATGTCAACGCGGGAACCGTCGAGTTCTTGCTCGACACGGCGGGGGAGCGCAAGGGCCAGCACGTCTTCATCGAGATGAACCCGCGCATTCAGGTCGAGCACACCGTGACTGAAGAGGTCACCGATGTCGACCTCGTGCAGTCGCAGATGCGCATCGCCTACGGTCAGACCCTCGCCGAGCTCGGGCTGCGGCAAGAGCAGATCCACCTGCGCGGGGCTGCGCTGCAGTGCCGCATCACCACTGAAGATCCCGCGAGCGGCTTCCGACCTGACACCGGCAAGATCACCACCTACCGCTCGCCGGGCGGCGCAGGCGTGCGACTCGATGGCGGAACGATCGCGTCGGGCGCGCAGATCTCGCCCCACTTCGACTCGATGCTCGCCAAGATGACCTGCCGAGGTCGCGACTTCGCCGCCGCCGTATCGCGCTCGCGGCGCGGCCTCGCAGAGTTCCGCATCCGCGGCGTGACGACGAACATCCCGTTCTTGCAGGCAGTGCTCGACGACCCCGCCTTCCAGGCCGGCGATCTGAGCACCTCCTTCATCGACGAGCGACCGCACCTCGTGCAGGCGAACCCCTCGAAAGACCGCGGTACCAAAGTGCTGGCCTGGCTCGCCGACGTGACGGTGAACCAGCCGCACGGCGATGGCGAGGGCATCATCGACCCGGCGATCAAGCTGCCTCAGGTCGACCTAGAGGCTCCTGCCCCCGAGGGCTCGCGCCAGCGGCTGCTCACGCTCGGTCCTGAGGGCTTCGCGACGGCGCTGCGGCAGCAGACGTCGCTCGCGGTGACCGAGACCACCTTCCGGGATGCTCACCAGTCGCTGCTCGCCACCCGCGTGCGCACGACCGATCTGGTGCAGGTCATGCCGCACGTCGCCCGACTGACTCCCGGCCTGCTGAGCGTGGAAGCCTGGGGCGGTGCCACCTACGACGTCGCCCTGCGCTTCTTGGGCGAAGACCCGTGGCAGCGCCTTGCGGCGATGCGCGACGCTCTGCCCAATGTGGCCATCCAGATGCTGCTCCGCGGCCGCAACACCGTCGGGTACACCCCGTATCCGACCGAGGTGACCGATGCGTTCGTGGCTGAGGCCGCGGCAACCGGCATCGACATCTTCCGCATCTTCGACGCACTCAACGACGTCGACCAGATGCGCCCGGCGATCGACGCGGTGCTCGCAACGGGCACGACAGTCGCCGAGGTTGCCATGTGCTACTCGGGCGACCTGCTCGACCCCGCCGAAGATCTCTACACTCTCGACTACTACTTGGGCCTGGCCGAGCAGATCGTCGAATCGGGTGCTCACATTCTCGCGATCAAAGACATGGCGGGTCTGCTGCGAGCGGGTGCCGCCGAGACGCTGGTCTCGGCACTGCGCGAGCGCTTCGACCTCCCGGTGCACGTGCACACGCACGACACCGCCGGCGGTCAGCTGGCGACCCTGCTGGCGGCCGCGCGCGCGGGAGCCGACGCCGTCGACGCCGCGAGCGCCCCGATGGCGGGCACGACCTCGCAACCGTCGCTCTCGGCGCTCGTCGCCGCTCTCGAGCACACCGAGCGCGACACGGGCCTCGGTCTGCGTCCCGTCGCCGACCTCGAGCCTTACTGGGAGGCCGTGCGTCGTGCCTACGCCCCGTTCGAGTCGGGTCTGCCTGGTCCGACCGGTCGCGTCTACACGCACGAGATCCCGGGTGGTCAGCTCTCGAATCTGCGGCAGCAGGCCATCGCGCTAGGGCTCGGCGACCGCTTCGAGATCATCGAAGACTGGTACGCCGCGGCCAACCGCATGCTCGGCCGGCCCACGAAGGTGACGCCGTCGTCGAAGGTCGTCGGCGATCTCGCCCTGCAGATGGCGGCGGCCGGCGCCGACCCAGCCGACTTCGAAGAGAATCCGCAGAACTACGACATTCCCGACTCGGTCATCGGGTTCATGGCGGGTGAACTGGGCGATTTGCCGGGCGGCTGGCCTGAGCCGTTCCGCAGCAAGGTGCTCGCGGGGCGCACGGTGAAGATCGGCACGACGCCTCTGACCGACGAGCAGCGCGAGAAGCTCGCGGGCGGCACCGACGATCGACGGCTCATGCTCAATCAGCTGCTCTTCCCGCAACCGACCCAGCAGTTCTTGCAGGTGCGAGACCAGTACGGCGATCTCTCGGTGCTCGCGACGCCCGACTATCTCTACGGCCTGCGCACGGGCGTCGAGCACACGGTCGAGATCGAGCAGGGTGTGAGCCTGCTCGTGAGTCTCGAGGCCATCGGCGAACCCGACGAGAAGGGCATGCGCAACGTCATGGCCACGCTCAACGGTCAGCTGCGCCCCATCACCGTGCGTGATCGATCGATCGCGGTCGACGCCGTGAGCGCTGAGAAGGCCGATGCCGCGCAGCCGGGGCAGATCGCCGCACCGTTCATGGGCGTCGTCACGCTGCAGGTGGCCGAGGGCGACCGCGTCGACGCCGGTCAGGCGGTGGCGACGATCGAGGCCATGAAGATGGAGGCCGCGATCACCACACCCGTCGCCGGCATCGTGCGGCGCCGAGCGATCCCCGAGACGCAGCAGGTGGAGGCCGGCGATCTGCTCGTCGTCATCGAGTAGGTCACGCAGCGGGTGAGGCTAGACTGAGCAGTCGTCTGATCTCAGGGAGTCTCTACCGTGGCTGTGAAACGTGGCAAGCCGTCGAGCGACGAGATCGCAGCCTCGACCTCGGTCGAGGAGGGTCTTGAGCCGATCGCCGATGCCCAGCTCGCGTCGGCTATCCCGGCGAATCTCACCATCGACGTCGAGTTGCCGGCGCGCGTTCACGAGCAGCCCGACGACGAGAAAGCTGTTGCGCTGATCGAGTCGGGCGCTGACCCATCGATCGTGGAGAGCGCCGAGGCGTCGACCACGGTGATCGAGTTCGCTGGCGACGACCTGCACGCCATCGCCACCACCGCGGTCGAGGCCGACGACGACGAATCGGCCGCCGTCGAGGTTCCTCCACTGCCGCGCGCCGAAGGCGTCTACACGCGCCGTGATGTGCTCGACGGTGCGCACCAGGGCCCCGAGTCGGCAGCGATGCTGACCGCCGATCGCCTCATCGAACCGCGTCGGCGCTCGCACTCTGCGCCTGAGGGCTGGTGGCCGGCGTTCGTCTACGCAGTGACCTTCCACCTCGTGAACCTGGGCGACTCGCCTCGCGTGCGCGCGCGCAAAGAGCTCGACGCCCGTATCGCGACCCCCTTCGAGGGCGGCGCCCGCTTCGTGCCGGTGTTGACCCGCAAGGGGGGAGTGGGCAAGACCACGATCACGACCCTCATGGGCATGGCTCTTGCTTCGGTGCGGGATGACCGCGTGATCGCCATCGATGCGAACCCCGATCGCGGCACCCTGTCTGAGCGGGTGGCCCGCCAGACCCGCGCGACGGTGCGCGACGTCGTGAACCGTGCGGCGAGCATCCAGGGCTTCACCGATTTCACGACGCTCATCTCGCGCGACGCGACCCGTCTCGACATTCTCGCTTCTGACACCGACCCGATGCTCTCTGAAGCGTTCGACGAGAACGACTACAACGTCGTCGCCGACCTGGCCGCACGGTACTACTCGATCGTGCTGACCGACTGCGGCACCGGCATCGTGCACTCGGTCATGCGCGCGACGCTGCAGCGCGCCGACGCGATCGTCATCGTGTCGGGAGGCAGCGTCGACGAGGCACGGCTCGCGTCAGAGACGCTGACTTGGCTCGAGGCGAACGGGTACGGCGAACTAGTACGTCAGTCGGTCGTCGCGATCAACACGGCGACCCAGGGCACGAACCTCGTGAAGCTCGAAGAGATCGAGGCCCACTTCAGCTCGCGCGTGCGGGAGGTCGTGCGCATTCCCTACGACGAGCACCTTGCCGCCGGCTCGGTCATTTCGTGGGACGAACTGCGGCCGCTGACCCGACAGTCGGCACGAGAGCTGGCAGCGCTCGTCGCCGAGAGCATGCCCGCGCGTCGAGGCGTCTGAGAGCATGGCCGTTCGACCGATTCGCCTCTTCGGCGACCCCGTACTACGCAGTCGGGCTGACGAGATCACTCGCTTCGACTCATCGCTCGCCGCGCTCGTGACCGACCTTCTCGACACCGTCGCCGAGCCGGGCCGGGCGGGTGTCGCCGCACCTCAGATCGGCGTCTCGCTGAGGGCCTTCAGCTATAACGTCGACGGCGTGATCGGCTACGTGCTGAATCCGACGCTGGTCGAGGTGCGGGGCGAGCGCGAGCCCGTTGACGAAGGCTGCCTCTCGGTGCCGGGCTTCGGGTTCGCCCGACTGCGCCACCCGTGGGCGCGTGTCACGGGCATAGACCTCGACCAACAGCCTGTCGAGCTCAGCGGCGACGGACTCATGGCACAAGCCCTTCAGCACGAGTGCGACCACCTCGACGGCGCGCTGTATCTCGAGGGCCTCGAGCCCGAGGTGAAGCGCGAGGCCATGCGCGCCGTGCGGCAGGCGGAGTGGTTCGCGCGCACCTGAAACCGGTGCGCGCGAACCCTACGCGCTACTGCAACGAAATGCCCTGCGTCTCGGGGGCGCCGGAGTACATGCCCTCGATCACGTCGGCGAAGTCGGTCGTGATCACGTGACGCTTAATGCTCATCTTCGGCGTCAGGTGACCGCTCGACTCGGTGAACTCGGTGGCCAGGATGGTGAACTTGCGAATCGACTCGGCGCGCGACACGCGGGCGTTCGCGGCGTCGATCGCCCGCTGCACCTCGGCGATGACCTTCGGATGCGAGGCGGCTTCGGTCAGCGACATCTGCGCGTCGAGCTCGTTGTTGTTGAGCCAGACGGGCAGCATCTCGCTGTCGAGGGTCACCAAGGCCGCAATGAAGGGCTTCTGGTCTCCGACCACGACGACCTGACCGACGATCGGGTTCGAACGGATCGGGTCTTCGAGGCCGGCTGGAGCGACGTTCTTGCCGCCCGCCGTGACGATGATCTCTTTCTTGCGGCCCGTGATCGTGAGATAGCCGTCATCATCGAGCGCGCCGATGTCGCCGGTGCGGAACCACTCGCCTTCCATGACCTCTGCAGTGGCTTCAGGCTTCTTCCAATAGCCGTCGAAGACGTTGATGCCCTTGACGAGGATCTCGCCGTCTTCGGCGATCTTGATGCCCACGCCGGGCAAAGCGGGGCCCGTCGTGCCGATCTTGAACTTGTCGATGAGGTTGATCGTCGCCGGTGCGGTGGTCTCAGTGAGGCCGTAGCCCTCGAGAATGCGAATGTCGAGGCTGCGGAAGAAGTGCGCGAGCCGCAAGCCCAGCGGTGCCGAACCGGAGACGGCGTAGACCACGCGACCGCCCATCGCCGTCTTGAGCTTGCTGTAGACGAGCCTGTCGAACAGGGCGAACTGTAGCTTGAGCCCGAGCGGAACCTTGCCGGCATCGAGCGCCTTCGAGTGCTCGATCGCGACGTCGGCCGCCTTGCGGAAGATCTTGCCCTTGCCGCCGGCTTCTGCCTTCTGCTCGGCCGAGTTGTAGACCTTCTCGAAGACGCGGGGAACAGCGAGCAAGAAGGTGGGCTTGAACGAGCCGAGCGACGGCAGCAGCTGCTTGGTGTCGGCCTGGTGGCCGATCTTGACGCCGCCGTGCACGCCGAGCACCGAGATGAAGCGCGCGAAGATGTGCGCCGTGGTGATGAACAGCAGTGTCGACGACTGCGGGTTGACGACCTGGCTCATCGACACGGCGGCATTGCGGCAGAGCTCAACGAAGTTCGAGTGGGTCAAGATGCAGCCCTTGGGCACACCCGTCGAGCCCGAGGTGTAGATGAGGGTCGCGAGATCTTTGCCCTTCGCCATGGTGCGCCGCGCCTCGAGATCGTCGTCGCTCACGCCCTCGCCCGTCGAGGCGAGCTTCTCGAGGTCGCCCAGGTGCATCTGCCAGACATGCCCGATGCTCGGCAGGTCGCCGGCGACCTCATCGAATCGCGCGAAGTGATCGGCGGTCTCGACGATCATGTGGTGTGCTTCGGAATCATCGAGGATGTACTGCACCTGGCTGGGCGAGCTCGTTTCGTAGATCGGCACGAGCACCGCGCCCGCGAACCAGGTCGCGAAGTCGACGAGAGTCCACTCGTAGCGCGTCTTGCACATGAAGCCGATCTTGTCGCCGGGTTCGACACCCGCCGCGATAAACCCCTTGGCGAGGGCCTTCACCTGGCGGTGGAACTCGGCAGCGGTGAGGTCGGACCACCCGCCGTCAGACGTCGGCAACGAGAAGAGGGCGCCGTTGGGCGTCAGGCGGACCCGGTCGACGAGCAGGTCGCTGGCGTTCGCGTCGGGGTCGGGCGTGACGACCGCCGGGACGAAGAATTCTTTCACGGCATCTCCTTTGGTACCGAATGGTGCAGATGGATGCCCACACTCTAGTGCGGCCGCCTCTGTGCCCGTCGGGCGCACCGCCGTCACTAGACTCGACGCTCGTGCACTCCATCGGAATCGACATCGGCGGAACGAAGATTGCCGGCGCCCTCGTCAGTGACGCGGGCGAGATCGTGGCAGACCTGCGCGAGCCGACGCCCGCAGGCGACCCGGCCGCGATCACCGACGTGGTCGTCTCGATGATCGAGCGGCTGCGCGAAGGCCACGGCGTCATCGCCGCGGGAGTCGCGGCGGCTGGCTTCATCGACGCAGCCCAGTCGACGGTCTACTACGCGCCGAACATCGCGTGGCGCCATGAGCCGTTTCGGGATCGACTGCGCGAGCGCCTCGATCTCGACGTGACCATCGATAACGACGCCAACGCCGCGGGTTGGGCCGAGTTCCGGTTCGGCGCTGCGCGCGACGTGCACGACATGACGATGCTCACGATCGGCACCGGTGTCGGCGGCGCCATCGTGACGGGTGACCGGCTGCTGCGCGGCGGGTTCGGCACGGCCGGAGAGCTCGGCCACCTGCGCGTCGTGCCCGACGGGCTGCCGTGCGGGTGCGGAGCGCGGGGCTGCATCGAGCAGTACGGCTCGGGTCGAGCCCTCTTGCGCATGGCCAACGAGATCGCCGATGCCGGGGGTATCGGGCTGCACCTCGCGGCCGAGCGCGATCGCGCCGGAGGGCTGACCGGTGACATCGTTGCGCGCCTTCTCGTCGATGGCGACCCGGGCGCTCGTCACGCCCTGCGTCAGCTTGGCACGTGGCTCGGCCAGGCCTGCGCGAGCCTGAGCGCCGTGCTCGACCCCGAGCTCTTCGTCTTCGGCGGGGGAGTCTCTATTGCCGGCGACCTGCTGCTCGACCCCGTGCGCGAGTCATACCTCGCGCACCTGCCGGCACGCGGTTACCACCCCGAGCCGCGCTTCGCGGTGGCCGAGCTCGTGAATGACGCGGGCGTCGTGGGGGCGGCCGACCTGGCACGTATCCACGCCGCGAACGCCTCCTGAGTCTGTTCCCGACTCCTCACCGCGCAGCGCGAGCAGACTAGGCTGAACCCCGGCAGCACGAGAGGAGCGGCGATGTTCTACTGGCTGATGAAGAACCTCGTGATCGGTCCGATCCTGTTGACGGCATTCCGTCCGTGGGTGCGCGGCGTCGAGAATGTTCCTCGCACGGGTGCGGTGATTCTCGCGAGCAACCACCTGTCGTTCACCGACTCGGTCTTCCTTCCGCTCGTGCTCGACCGACGCGTCGTCTTCCTTGCAAAAAGCGACTACTTCACCGGCCGCGGCATCAAGGGCTGGCTCATCAAGATGTTCTTCGAGGCGAGCGGGCAACTACCGATCGACCGCTCGGGCGGCAAGGCTAGCGAGGCCTCGCTGAACACCGGTCTGCGCGTGCTGGCCGAAGGCTACGCGCTCGGCATCTACCCCGAAGGCACGCGCAGTCCTGACGGTGTCATGTACCGCGGTCGCACAGGAGTCGCACGCATGATCCTCGAGTCGGGAGCCCCGGTCGTGCCGGTGGCGATGATCGACACCGAGAAGGTCATGCCCATCGGCACCAAGATTCCGAAGGTCGTGCGTCCAGGCGTGATCTTCGGTGAGCCCCTCGACTTCACGCGGTTCCAGGGGCTGGAGGGCGACCGATTCGTCTTGAGGTCGATCACTGACGAGATCATGTACGAACTCGGCCGGCTCAGTGGGCAGGAGTACCTCGACGTCTACGCCACCACGGTGAAGGACAAGCGCCCCGCGAACGCCCGGTAGGCTGGAAAGTCGGGGCACTCTCGCGCCGAACATCCCCGCTCGCAGCCCATAAAGGACGTCAAGAAGTGGTCGACCCCTTCGAAACTGTTGTGCACGCCGACCCCGCAGTGATCGCGGGCCTCGATCACTGGCGCACCCTGCCGATCAAGCAGCAGCCGCCGTGGCCCGATGCGACCGAGGCCGCCGCCGCAGCCGCCGAGCTCTCGACCATGCCGCCGCTGGTCTTCGCGGGCGAGGTCGACATGCTGCGCGATCGGCTCGCCCGTGCAGCCCGCGGCGACGCTTTCCTCCTGCAGGGCGGCGACTGCGCTGAGACGTTCGCTGGCGCGACGGCCGACCAGATCCGCAACCGGGTCAAGACGATTCTGCAGATGGCGGTCGTGCTCACCTACGGCGCCTCGATGCCCGTCATCAAGATGGGCCGCATGGCGGGTCAGTTCGCCAAGCCGCGCTCGAGCGACACCGAGACCCGGGGCGACGTGACGCTGCCTGCCTACCGTGGCGACATCGTCAACGGCTACGACTTCACACCCGAGTCGCGCGAGCCCGACCCCCGCCGCATCGTGCGCGGCTACCACACGGCCGCATCGACGCTGAACCTGATCCGGGCGTTCACCCAGGGTGGTTTCGCCGATCTGCGCATGGTGCACAGCTGGAACAAGGGCTTCGCGGCGAATCCCGCCAACCAGCGCTACGAGGGTCTGGCGAAAGAGATCGACCGCGCGGTGAAGTTCATGGAGGCAGCAGGAGCCGACTTCGACGAACTCAAGCGCGTCGAGTTCTACTCGAGCCACGAGGGCTTGCTCATGGAGTACGAGCGCCCCATGACGCGCATCGACTCCCGCACGGGTACGCCCTACAACACGTCGGCGCACTTCCTCTGGATCGGCGAGCGCACGCGCGAGCTCGACGGGGCGCACGTCGACTTCTTCAAGCGCATCCGCAACCCCATCGGCGTCAAGCTCGGGCCCTCGACGAGCCCCGAGATGATGGAGAAGCTCATTGACGTGCTCGATCCCGACCGCGAACCAGGACGCCTCACTTTCATCACGCGCATGGGCGCCGGCACGATTCGGGATGCTCTTCCGCCGCTGCTCGAAGCCGTCAAGACTCTCGACGCGAACCCGTTGTGGGTCACCGACCCCATGCACGGCAATGGCCTCACGACCCCGACCGGCTACAAGACGCGCCGCTTCGACGATGTCGTCGACGAGGTGAAGGGCTTCTTCGAGGCGCACCGCGCGGCGGGCACGCACCCCGGCGGCATCCACGTCGAGCTCACGGGCGACGACGTCACGGAGTGCCTCGGCGGCTCGGAGCACATCGACGAGGAGACGCTCGCGACGCGTTACGAGTCGCTGTGCGATCCGCGGCTCAACCACATGCAGTCGCTCGAACTGGCCTTCCTCGTCGCCGAGGAGCTCGGCCGCAGCTAGGCAGCGTCGCTAGTACTGCGCAACGACTGTCACCTCAGCGTTGCGCAAGACCCGCTGACCTCCGGCGGGGTCGGTCGACTGCACGGGCGCGAGCTCAGAGTCACGGAACGGCGGGGGCACGTTGGTGTCGAGCCTGACCCGGAATCCTGCCGCCTCGAGCGCGGCGACCGCGTCGTTGATCGAGCGACCGACGACATTCGGCACCTCGACGAGGTCGGGCCCGCGCGAGACGATGATCGTGAGCGTCGCCCCCGGTCGAATCGGTCCCTCGGCGGTCGCTTCGACGCGCAGCACGTCGCCGAGGGCTACGTCGTTGTCGAACTCCGACGTGCCTCCGACGATGCCGGTCAGCTCGCGCGCACTCAGCGCTTCTTGAGCCGCTTCGACCGTCAGACCGCGCACGTCGGGGATCGGCCCGACCGACACTAGCGGTATCACCGGCGTGCCCTTGAACGAGTCAGTACCCGGCGCGAGCGTCTGCTCGTCGGCATCGAGCACGGCGATCACGGAGCCCTCAGGCACTCCGTTGTCGAATTGCCTGATGCTGTCGCCCACGTCGAAGCCCGAGGTGGCGAGCGCGGCGCGGGCATCGGCCTCTGGCTGCCCGACCACGTCGGGCACCGTCGTCGGTTCCGGTCCGAGCGAGACTACGATCGTGATCTCGGTCTCGCGGTCGATCGTGGTTCCGGCCTCGGGGTCGGTACCGACGACGAGACCGGCTTCGATCTCGAGGTCGTAGCGCTCGCCAAGGGCCTCGGAGACCAGCGCGCCCTGCTCGTCGAGGATCACGCGTGCGGCCTCGACCGTCTGACCGCGCACGTCGGCGATCGTGACGGTCGCGCCGGGTCCGGCGCCGAACCACCAGCCGATGCCGACCGCGAGCCCGGCGAGGGCCATGACGGCCGCGAACAAGATCCACCCGCGGCGGCGGTTTGAGGCTCCGCGGCGGGTGAGTTCGCCCGTCGCCGACGGGCCCGACGGTGCATCCGTCCCTCCGCGCGTGCCGAGCACCTGCGTCTCGCCTGTCGGGGGAGCGGTGGGAATCGGCGAGGTGAGCAGCATCGTGCGCTGCGTCTCGGTCGCGGGCAGAGCCGTCTGCAACGAGCGGCCGGTCTCGCTCAACTGGTCGAGCAGAGCGCGAGCATCCGCCGGTCTGTCTTGCGGATCGCGCGCCGTCGCCCACAGCACGATCTCGTCCCACTCGGCCGGCACGCGCGCATTGAACGAGCTCGGGGCCGGCACGGTGTCGTTCGCGTGCTGGTAAGCGATCTGCATGGGCTGCTCGCCCTTGTAGGGCTGCTCGCCCGTGAGCATCTCGAACATCATGATGCCGACGGCGTAGATGTCGCTGCGGGTGTCGGCGATGCCACGGGTGACGAGCTCGGGCGAGAGGTAGGCGATCGTGCCGAGCAGCGCCTTGCCGGTCGCGGTGTTCGCGCTCGCGGCGCGGGCGAGCCCGAAGTCGCCGATCTTGATGCGGCCGTCGTCGGCGAGCAGCACATTCTCGGGCTTGAGGTCGCGGTGAACGATGCCGGCTCGATGCGCGGCGGCGAGCCCCGCGAGCACCGCCTCGGTGATGTCCATCGTCTGCTCGGGCGTGAGCGCGCCGTACTCTTGCAGCAGTTCGCGCAGCGTGATGCCCGGCAGGTACTCCATGACGAGATAGGCCGATTCGGCATCCTGGCCCTGATCGAAGACGTTGACGACGTTGGGGTGAGCGAGACGCGCGGCCGAGCGTGCCTCTTGAATGAACCGCTCTTTGAATTGGCTGTCATCGGCGAGGTGGCCGTGCATGATCTTCACCGCGACGAGGCGGTCGAGACGCTGGTCGGTGGCGAGGTACACGGTGGCCATGCCCCCGCGTGCGATGCGTGAGCGCACCTGGTACCGGCCGTCGATCAGGCGGCCGATGAGGGGATCGGTCGTCGAGGTGCTCACCTTGCGAGTCTAGGTCGACGGCCTGGCGGCGAGCCGGAGGCGCACCCGGAGACGCGGGCTCAGGTCAACTCGTAGTACCACGCCCACGCGCTCGCCTCCCACTTGGCGTAGTGGTTCGGGTAAGCCGAGATCTGCACGGCCTGCGCTGCCTGGGTGAGGGTCATGCTCTGCCAGCCGGGAATGTCGAGCAGGCCGCGCGTGTAGCCCGAGCGGCCTACGTAGAAGAGCCGGGCGGCGTGACTCGGAATCTGCAGGTCGGCGGCGGTGCCCCACCCTGAACTGGGGCGCTGCTGGAAGAGGCCGACGCTGTCGCGGTCGCCCCACGAGAGGTTGCGCAGCGTCGACTCTTGCATGGCCGTCGCGAGGGCGATGACGATGCCGTACTGCGGCACCCCGAGCTCGCGCCCGACGCGCACGATGGTCGCGGCGTGGGCGCGCATCTCGGCGGTCAGGGGAGTCACGCTACCCCCGCTCGGTGGTCCGGTCGGGGCGCCGGGGGCCGAGGGAGTGCTGGGGCGCGTAGCGAAGCTCACGGGCAAGGCCGGGCGCTCGGCGATCGGCAACGCGGCGACCGCGGCGGCCGTCGACGCGGGCTGCTGGCGCGCCGCCGTCTGAACCTCGACGGTCGCGGGCTTCGGCGCGTCGATGGCCACGCCGACCACGGGCGCCGGCAGTGGCTGTGCGATCGGCTCGCGACCCGGGATGGCCAGGGCCTGCCCTGGGTAGATGATGCTGGCGCTGTCGAGACCGTTCGCCGAGAGGATCGAGCGCGTCGAGACGCCGAATCGTGTGGCGATCGACGAGATCGTGTCGCCTTTGACGATCGTGTAGCGGCCCGCCTGCGTGCGGGCGGGCGGGGGAGCGGTGGTCTTGACCGGAGCGGTGGTCAGGCTCAGCACCTGCCCGGGGAAGATCGTCGATCTCCACGAGAGCCCATTGAGAGCAAGCACAGACGCAGTGGATAGCCCGAATCGCTGGGCGACGCTGCTGACCGTGTCGCCCGGTTCGACCACGTACACGGCCGGCGCCGAGGTCGCGGCGACCGTCGATGCGGCCAGGGCGCCCGGCACGATCGCCGCACTGAGCTGCGTCAGCGCTGCCCGCAGCCCGAAGGGTGTGGGCGCCTGCTCCGGCTTGGGCGGTGCGGGCTTGCGAGCATGGGCCGGATCGATCGGACCGGTGAGGCCCATGCCAAGTGCAATGGCGCCGGTGAGCACCACGGGCACTGCCGTGAAGGCGGCCGACCGCGCTCGCACGGCGACAGACGGCCGAGGGCGAACGGGCGCCGTGGCGATCGCCGGAGACAGACCGGCGAAGACAGCGTGCGCGCGGTTGTCGATGGCGTCACGACCGCCGAGACTCTGCGCAGTGTCAGCAGCGCCGCGAGTGTCGGTCATGTGATCCGGCCCTTCACACGTCATCAGGAATGCACCTGCTCCGTCGCGCCCGAGTGGGCGCTCGCGAGCCCCCCAGCCCGCTGCCTCACAGTACAACGAAAGTCAACAGAAGGGGAAGAAGTGATTACAGTTTACATGTTTGTAACATAAGCCCGTGTCGCCGAGGACCGCTGCGGCATGGCACGCTAGAGCTGTGGCCGCAGAATCCGCTCGCTGGTTGACCATCCCTGATCTGGTCGAACGCCTCGGCCTGAGCCCGGGCAAGGTGCATCGTCTTCTCGAAGACCGTCAGCTGCTCGCTGTGCGCCGCGAGTCGGTGCTCATGGTGCCCGACGAGTTCCTCGACGAGAACGAGCCGTTGAAAGACCTGCGCGGCACGCTCATGTTGCTGGCCGACGACGGCTTCAGCGATGACGAGGCAATGCGGTGGATGCTCGAGGTCGACGACATGCTAGGCACGAGCCCGATCGCAGCGCTGCGGGCGGGCCGCAAGGCCGAGGTTCGCCGCGTGGCACAGGCCCTCGCGTTCTAAAGATTCTTGGGTCAGTACGCTCTCGGGTCAGTGGGCCCGACGCGTCACGAGATCACTGAGGCCCACCAGTTCGGCGCGCGCCGAGCGGCTCAGGGGAGCGTCGTCGAGGGCGGCAATGGCCGTGGCGACCGACCGCGCGATCATCTGCTCGACTGTCTCGACCGCGCCGCTGTCGCGGATCGTCGCCTGCAGTGTCGCGATCTGGTGGTCTGAGAGCGTCGCATCGCCGAGCAGTTCATCGATGAGCGCCACGGCGCCGGCGGGAAGCGCGGCGCGCGCGAGCGCGATGATGACGGTGCGCTTGCCTTCGCGCAGGTCGTCGCCGGCCGGCTTGCCCGTCACCTCGGGGTCGCCGAAGACGCCGAGCAGGTCGTCGCGCAACTGGAAGGCGACGCCGAGCGGCAGACCGAAAGCGCGCAGGGCCGACACTTGTTCAAGACTGCCGCCGGCCATCAGCGCGCCGAGCGCGAGGGGCGCTTCGATGGAGTACTTCGCCGACTTGTACGTCAGTACCCGGTGGGCGCGAGGCAGCAGCTCCGACTCGTCGGCATCGCGCCACGCGACCTCTTCGAGAATGTCGAGGTACTGACCCACGGTGACCTCGGTGCGCATGGTGTGAAACTCCCGCCGCGCAGCGCGCGCACTCACGACATCATCGAGGCGCGACAGGCCGGCGTCGAGCAACTCGTCGCTCCAGCCGAGCAGGAGGTCGCCGAGCAGCAGGGCAGACGACGTGCCGTACCCCGGGGCGTTGCCGGCCCAGTGGTGCTCTCGGTGCTCTCGCTCGAACCGCCGGTGGGCGGCAGGCATGCCCCGTCGTGTGTCGGAGTTGTCCATGATGTCGTCGTGCACGAGGGCTGCGGCATGGAAGAGCTCGAGGGCGGCCGCCGCGTCGATGATGCTCGACAAGTCGGGGTGCGAGTCGATCTCGGCCAGCAGGTCGTCAGGGTTGACCGTGCCCGCCACCGCATGCCATCCCCAGTAGCAGAAGAGGGCTCTGAAACGCTTGCCGCCACTCAGCAGCTCGCTGCTGGCGTCGGTGAACACGGCCAGTTCGTCGGCGATGCCCGACACATGCGAGGCCCGTTGCTCGAGGAACTGCTCCAGTCGAGCGTTGACCAGGTCGACTAACCGCAATCTCTCAGGCACTCTCCTAGCCTATCCAGCACGGCAGTCCTACAATGAAGCCGCGGGGAAGACCTCCGCGATTGTGGGTGAAAGGGTAGCCATGCCGCTCTCGGAGCACGAGCAGCGTCTTCTGGAAGAGATGGAGCGCAATCTCTACCAGAACGATGCAGATTTCGTCGCGACCGTATCCGGTCGCCGCGGGAAGCCTAATTATCGACTCATCGTGATCGGCGCTCTGCTGGCGGTGGCAGGCGTGGCAGCTCTCGTCGCCGGAGTCATCGTGCAGCAGCCACTTATTGGCGTTGTCGGCTTCGGCCTCATGCTGGGCGGGGTGCTCATGGTGCTCTCGCCCGGTCGCGCCCCCGCCGATGCGACGAGCGCGCCAGCGCCGGGCGCGTCGGCGCGCAAGCCCGCTCGTGCGTCGTGGATGGACACCATGACCGAGCGCTGGGAACGCCGCCAGGACGAGCGCGGCGAGTAGCCCTCCACTTCTCTCCCTCTTTCGGGGCCGACCGTCGGGTCGGCCCCTTTTTCGTGCGCTCTACTTCTGGGGCCGTCTGATCTCCTCCACCAGGGTCACTGGTGTCGAGGCCCGTATTTCCGCACCTTTTGGGGTGCAGTGGAGACGAATCTGCCCTAGAGTGCACAGAGTCCTTTACTCGGTGGAGGAAAGTGGAGTAAAGTGGAGAACATCACCTGATCTCGGGCCGGAGATGAGAGGGGGGCCAGGACGATGCTTCTCGGCACGCACACCCCCAAGCTCGACGACAAAGGGCGCATCATCCTTCCGGCGAAGTTCCGCAGCGAGCTCGCCGGGGGCGTCGTGCTCACGCGCGGCCAGGAGCACTGCATCTATGTGTTCAGCGGAGCGAAGTTCCAAGAACAGCTCGACAAGCTGCGCACCGCGCCGCTCACGAGCAAGCAAGGTCGAGAGTTTCAGCGACTCTTCCTCTCCGGCGCGAGTGAGCAAGAACCCGACTCGCAGCACCGCCTGACGATTCCCACCGTGCTGCGCGAGTACGCGGGCCTCGACCGCGAGCTCACCGTCATCGGCGCTGGCGATCGCGCCGAGATTTGGTCGACCGAGGCTTGGAACGCCTACTACTCCGAGCGCGAAGAAGCGTTCGCCAACACCGAGGAGGAGGTGATCCCCGGGCTCTTCTGATCGCGTGACCCCGACTCCCAGCCGTGAGCCGCCCTGGCACACCTTCCCCGGTGCCAGGTCGCAACGGATGGGGATCAGGGCCCCGCGCTCGATCCGGCAACGATGATGACGAACTCCGACCTGCACGTTCCCGTGATGCTCGAGCGCACGCTCGAGCTGCTCGCTCCCGCTCTCGACGTTGACGGGGCAGTGCTTGTCGACGCCACCCTCGGCCTCGGCGGACACGCGGCCGCAGCGCTGGAGCGGCACCCCGGGCTCACTCTTGTGGGGCTCGACCGCGACACTGACGCGCTCGCGAAGGCCGCTGTGCGCCTGCAGCCCTTCGCCGACCGCATCCACCTCGTCCACACCGTGTATTCCGGCGTGCGCGGCGCTCTGGACGAGCTGGGCATCGACCGTGCAACCGCCGTCCTGTTCGATCTGGGCGTCTCGTCGATGCAGCTCGACGAGGCCGAGCGCGGCTTTGCCTATGCGCAGGATGCTCCGCTCGACATGCGCATGGACCGCACAAGCGGCATCACCGCGGCCACGATCGTCGCTGAGTACTCGGAGTCGGAGCTGCGCCGCATCTTCTACGAGTACGGCGAAGAGAAGCTCGCGCCGCGGTACGCGAGCCGCATTGTCGCCGCTCGCGCCGTGCAGCCCCTCGAGCGTTCGGCGCAGTTGGTCGAGGTGATCGTCGACGCGACCCCTCGCGCGGTGCAGCGCACGGGGCATCCGGCGAAGCGCGTTTTCCAGGCTCTGCGCATCGAGGTCAACCGCGAGCTCGAGGCGCTCGAACTCGCCCTGCCTGCGGCGCTCGACGCGCTCGCGATTGGGGGCCGCATCGTCGTCCTCGCATATCAGTCGCTCGAAGACCGCATCGTCAAGCGCGAGCTCGCCCGCCGTACGCGGTCGACGGCGCCCGCCGGCCTTCCGATCGAGCTTCCTGAGCACCGCCCCGAGTTCGGCCTGCTGGTGCGCGGTGCCGAGCTCGCCGACGACGAGGAGCGAGCGCGCAACTCCCGATCGATTCCCGTTCGACTGCGCGCCGCTGAGCGACTGAAGGAGGCCGCATGAGTGCGCTCGCGACGGCGCCGCTGCGCAACCCGCGTCCGTCTCCTCAGCGCGCTCCGCTCGAGATCGTCACGTCGAGGCCTCAGCGCCGCGCCCGCCCGCGGGCCGCTCACGCGGTCGTCACGATCGTCGGGGTCTTCGCGATTCTGCTGACGCAGCTCATGCTGAGCATCGTGCTCTCCGACGGCGCGTACCGCATCACAGCGCTCGAGTCGCAGCGCATCGAGCTCGACCGCTCTGCGCAGGTTCTCACCGAATCGATCGAAGCGCTGCGGTCGCCCCAGCACCTCGCGGCGAACGCCGAATCACTCGGCATGGTCGCAAACTCGAGCCCCGCCTACCTGCGGCTCGCCGACGGCCGAGTGCTCGGCGCACCCGTGGCCGCAGGCTCCGGCGCCGGCCTGCTCGAGGGAACGGGGCCCGCAGTCGGCAATGTGCTGCTCGCTGACGTGACCCTGACCGGGCCGGCACTGGCAGCGGCCGCACCCGGCACAGCCGAATCGGCGAGTGATGCTGCGGGCGTGGCGGCGGCCCCCGGCGCGCTCGCATCGGTACCGTCGACCGCGGGAGCTATCCCGTCACCGGTGACCCGGTGACCGCGCACGCGATCGAGGAGTCGACGCCAGCATGACCGCAGAACGACGCGCCCGCCGCAGAGTCGCCGCTGCCGTACTCGTCATTTCGATGGTGCTCGGAGGCTTCGTCGTACGCCTCGTCGACATTCAGGTCGTGCGTGCCGAGCAGCTGTCTGATGAATCGGAGGCGCGGCGGTCGATTCCCTCGCCTCTCTACGGCGCCCGTGGAGACATCGTCGACGCCAGCGGCGTCGTACTCGCCGACTCGGTCTACCGGTATGACATCGCGGTCTCGCCTCGATTCGTCGAGGACTACCGGCTCGCCGACCCGGAGACCGGAGAGAAGACTCAGCACACCGTGGCCGAGGCGCTCGCCTCGATCGCTGAGCTCATCGGTGCTGATCCGCTCGAGCTGCGGGCGGGCATCGACGCTGAGCTCGCCCTCGATCCCGCCGACGACCACTCCTACCTCGCGCGCCGGGTGACGACCGAGACCTTCCAGGCGATCCGCGCCCTGCGGGTGCCGTGGGTCTACTTCGAGCGCCAACCCAGCCGCACGTATCCGAACGGGCAGGTGGCGGGCAATCTGGTCGGCTTCCTGGGAACAGATGGTCCCCAGACGGGCCTCGAGTTCCGGCTCAACGATTGTCTGGAAGCGACACACGGGTCGTCGACCTACGAGCGCGGTGCCGATGGCGTGAAGCTGCCGGGCACCACCGTCGTGCAGCAGGAGGCCGTCGACGGTGGCACGCTGCGGCTCACGATCGATGCCGACGTGCAGTGGTTCGCCCAGCAGACGATCGCCGAGCAGGCAATGGCGATCGGTGCCGACTGGGCGACGGCCTGGGTCGTGCGCGTCGATGACGGCCATGTGATTGCCGCGGCAGACTGGCCGACAGTCGACCCCAATGACGTCAACGGCACCGCCCCCGAGAACCTTGGCTCGCGCAGCTTCAGCGAGCCGTTCGAGCCGGGCTCGATCTTCAAGGCAATGACGTTCGCGGGCCTGCTCGACGCGGGCGTCACGACGCCCAGCGAGCAACTCGTCGTGCCGGGTCGTCTGCCGACCATCGCGAACTACTCGATCACTGACGCCTGGGCCCACGACGACCTGCGGCTCACCTCCACAGGCGTGCTCATGCGCTCATCGAACGTCGGTACCTCGATTCTCAGCTCGCGGCTCAGCGCTCAGCAGCGCCACGACTACCTGTCGGCCTTCGGCATCGGCGAGCAGACTGCCGTCGATTTCCTCGGCGAGTCGAATGGGCGACTGCGATCGGCCGAGAGCATCGACGGTCACGGCACGCTCACGCAGATGTTCGGCCAGGGCGTCACGGCGACGAGCGCTCAAATCGCGAGTGCGTACCAGGCGCTCGCCAACGGGGGAGTACGGCAGCCGCTGACGCTCGTCACCGGCTGCGAGCACGCCGACGGCACCGTGACGCACACGCCGCCCACAGAGGGAGTTCGGGCGGTCTCGGAGGCAGCCGCCGATACGACAGTGGCGATGCTCGAGAGCGTGGCGACCGATAGCGCCATCGCCTCGCTCGTGAGCATTCCCGGCTACCGTGTGGCGGCGAAGACGGGAACCGCGGAGGTTGCCGAGAACGGCCGCTACACCGACGAGCGCATCATCTCGGTGGCGGGCCTCGCCCCGGCCGACGACCCGCAGTTCGTCGTTGTCGTGACCTACGGAAGGCCCGATACGATGAAGACGTCGGCAACGGCGGCTCCCACCTTCAGGTCGATCATGACCCAGGTGCTCAAGACCTTCCGGGTCGAGCCGTCGACGCAGCCGGCCCCGCGTCTTCCGATCACCTGGTAGACGCGCCCACGAAGAGAGGTCGCGTTGTCTGCTCAGGCCCCCCGCGTGCTTCGGCCCGAGCGCCTCTCTCCTCAGTCGTTGCTCGACCTCGCCGACACCTTCGATCTCACGGTCGTCGGCGATCTCGAGGGCGCGTCGGTGACGGGTGTCGCTGTCGCGGCCTCGCATGTGCACGCCGGCGATCTCTACGTCGGCATGCGCGGTGCGCACGCGCACGGCGCCTCTTTCGCGGGCGAGGCGCGTGAACGCGGAGCGGTCGCACTGCTCACCGATGCCGAGGGCCTCGCCCTGGCGAGCGGCAGCGGCCTGCCCGTGCTGGTCACGCCGACTCCGCGGGAATCGCTCGGGGCCGTCTCGGCGGCCGTGTACGGCACGACGGATGCTCCTCTCACCCTGTTCGGCGTGACGGGCACGAACGGAAAGACCTCTACCGCCTACCTGCTCGACGCCGTGCTGCGGCACCTGGGCCGGCGAACGGGCCTGAGCACGACGGCGGAGCGCATCATCGACGGCACCGCCTACTCGAGCCGGCTGACGACTCCTGAAGCCCCCGAGATCCACGCCATGCTCGCGCTCATGCGCGAGATCGGAATCGATGCCGCAACCCTCGAGGTCAGCGCGCAGGCGCTCGCGCGCCACCGGGTCGACGGAGTGATGTTCGATGTCGTCGGTTTCACCAACCTCAGCCACGACCACCTTGACGACTTCGGCACCATGCCCGACTACCTCGCGGCCAAGGCGGCGCTGTTCTCGAGCGAGCGCGCGAAGCGGGGCGTCGTCTCGCTCGACTCGAGCTGGGGGAGCGCTGTCGTCGAGGCTGCCGAGATCGACGTCGTGACGATCTCGACCCGTGCCGATACCAGCGCCGACTGGCAGCTCGCGGTCACCGACGAGCAGCCCGATCGCACCTACTTCAGCCTCACCTCGCCCGAGGGCGAGCGCATCAAGACGTCGGTGCCGATCATCGGAGCGCACATGGCCGCGAACGCGGGCCTGGCGATCGCCATGCTCGTCTCCTCGGGCGTTCCGCTCTCCGAGATTGCGGCAGCGCTAGGTGGCGACCCGATCTCGGTCTATCTGCCGGGTCGAGCCGAGCGGGTGTCGGGCGATCGCGGTCCCAGTGTCTACGTCGACTTCGGCCACAGCGCCGACGCCTACGCGACGACGCTCGCGGCCGTGCGCCGATTCACGAGCGGCCGACTCTTCATCCTGTGCGCGGCGAACGGCAACCGCGATGCGACGAAACGTTCCGAGATGGGTCGCGTCGCTGCGCTCGGCGCCGATGTCGTCATCGTCACCGACCACCACCCTCGCCTCGAAGACCCCGCACTGATCCGTGCCGCGCTGCTCGAGGGAGCGCGATCGGCAGGCTCAGCGGCCGAGATTCTCGAGATCGCGTCGCCCGAGCACGCCATCATCGAAGCGGTGCAGAGGGCGCACGAGGGTGACACGATTCTGTGGGCAGGGCCCGGCCACCTAGACTACCGAGATGTTGGCGGCACCAAGGTGCCCTTCTTCGCTCGAGATCTGGCGCGAGCGGCGCTGAAGGATGCGGGGTGGTAAGCCGATGAGCACGAGCACGCTCACGCTCGACGACGTCGTGCACACGCCCGACGGAACGACCGTGATGGTGTCGGCCGGGGGTGTCGAACGCACGATCGCCCTGGGTGGTCTGGGTCCGCTCGTCGTTCAGCAGGCCGTCGATAGGTTGCACGCCGCTCTCGAAGCGGGCATGAGCCTCGATGACGTAGCCCTTGAGCTTCCGTTCGTCGACGTGCCCTGCCGTACGCAGCGACTCGCCGGCCTCGACGGAGCCCTCTTGCTCGACGACACACATGCGGCCTCGCCCGACGAGGTGCGGGGGTCGTTACGCGTGCTCGCTGATCTCGGGCGCTGCGGGCTGCGGACCGTCGCGGTCATCGGGCCGCTGCAGGTCGACGAGCACGATCGTCTCGATGAGCACGACGCGCTCGGCCGTATCGTCGTGCGTCTCGACGTCTCGCAACTGGTCGTGATCGGGGTAGCGGCGCGTCATCTTTATATGGCGGCAAGCCTCGAAGGTTCGTGGAACGGCGAGTCAGTGCTCTTCGACGACGCGGCGAGCGCGTACGATTTCGTGCGTGCGACGACTGGGCCGAACACCGTGATCCTCGTCAGCGGCGGCACCCACCGAGCCGAGCTGGCCGAACTCGTGGCCCGATTGCGCGAGGGCGCCTCGTGATCGCGCTGCTCATGGCGGGCGCGTTTTCGCTCGCCTTCACACTGTTCATGACGCCCCTTTTTATTCGGCTGTTCGAGCGCATCGGCTGGGGCCAGTTCATTCGCGATGACGGCCCGCAGTCGCACCACACCAAGCGGGGCACGCCGACGATGGGTGGCATCGTCTTTCTGCTCGGGGCCGTACTTGGTTACTTCTTTGGCCACGTGGTCACGGGCGAGCGCATCACCGCGAGCGCCCTGCTCGTACTGCTGCTCATGGTCGGGCTCGGCATCATCGGCTTCATCGATGACTTCACCAAGACCCGCAAGCAGCGCAGTCTCGGGCTCGGCGGCTGGGCGAAGATCGCGGGTCAGGCGATCGTCGCGACGGGTTTCGCGGCTCTCGCACTGTCGTTCCCCGACGAGAACGGACTCACTCCGGCATCGACCGCGATCTCGGCCGTGCGCGACATCGAATGGCTCGACTTCGCCGTGTTCGGCTCGATCGGCGCTGTGATCGCGTTCGCGATCTGGGTCAACATCATCGTCGTGAGCACCTCCAACGCCGTGAACGTGGCCGACGGCCTCGACGGTCTCGCGACCGGAGCGTCGATTCTCTCGGTCTCGGCATACATCTTCATCGCCTTCTGGCAGTTCAACCAGTCGTGCAGCAACATCGCCCTCGACCCTGCCAACGAGTTCCGGTGCTACGACGTGCGCGATTCGCTCGACCTCGCGATCGTCGCCGCGGCGATCGCCGCGAGTCTCATCGGCTTCTTGTGGTGGAACACCTCGCCCGCGCAGATCTTCATGGGCGATACCGGTTCGCTCGCGATCGGCGGCGGCCTCGCGGCGCTGGCCATCCTCACCCGTACTGAACTGCTGCTCGTGCTCATCGGGGGCCTCTTTCTGATCGTGACGGGCTCGGTCATCGTGCAGCGCGCCTACTTCAAGATCACCAAGGGCAAGCGCATCTTCCTGATGAGCCCCCTGCATCATCACTTCGAGCTGAAGGGCTGGGCCGAAGTGACGGTCGTCGTGCGCTTCTGGCTCATCGGCGGATTCTTCGTGGCGCTCGGGGTGGGCCTGTTCTACCTCGAGTGGGTCAGTCAGTAGCCGTGGGGCGCCCCGATGAGCTGACCAGCTGGCACGACGACTGGTCGGGCCTGCGAGTGCTCGTGCTCGGTCTGGGAGTCACCGGCTTCTCGGTCGCCGATACTCTCGCCGAGCTTGGGGCTCGAGTGCTGGTCGCGGCTCGCCAGCCCGACGAGGACCGGGCGCGTATTCTGCCCGTCATCGGTGTCGACCTGCTCGCGCTTGACGACGAACTGGCCGTGCCGCCAGATCTCGATGCGCTCGACCCGCAGCTCGTCGTGGTCTCACCGGGTTACCCGCCCGAACACGCGCTCATCACGTGGGCGCGTGACCGAGGCACGCCCGTGTGGGGGGACGTCGAACTCGCGTGGCGACTGCGCGACAAGGTGGCTCCCGCAGCCGAGTGGATTCTCATCACGGGCACGAACGGCAAGACCACGACCACGCAGTTGACCGCCACGATGCTGCTCGACGACGGCCGCCGCGTGGCGCCGTGCGGCAACATCGGCGTTCCGGTTCTCGATGCGATTCGCGACCCGGCCGGCTTCGACGTGCTGGTGGTCGAGCTCTCGAGCTTTCAATTGCACTGGATGCCCGTCTCGGGCCCCGGCGCCGTGCATCCGCTCGCGAGCGCCTGCTTGAACCTGGCCGACGACCACTACGACTGGCACGGCAGCGCTGCCGCCTACGCCGCGGCGAAAGCCAAGGTGTACGCCAATACGCGCGTCGCCTGCGTGTACAACCTCGGCGACGAGGCGACCATGCGCATGGTGGAAGAGGCCGAGGTCGCGGAGGGATGCCGAGCTATCGGCTTCGGCGCTGCGGTGCCCACGCCGAGCAATGTGGGAGTGGTCGACGAGTTCATCGTCGACCGGGCGTTTCTCGACGACCGGCAACGCAGCGCGCTCGAGCTCGCGTCGCTCGACGACGTCATGACGGCGGGCCTCGCCACGCCCCACGGTCTTGCCAATGTGCTCGCGGCGGCGGCGCTCGCTCGCGCTGCGGGCGCCGAGCCCCGCGCCGTGCGCGACGCTCTGCGCCACTTCACTGTCGACGCGCATCGCACGCAGCTGGTGCTGACGGAAGGGGAGATCGCCTGGGTCGATGACTCGAAGGCGACCAACCCGCACGCTGCCGCGTCGGCGCTCAGCGCCTATCGATCGGTGGTGTGGATCGTCGGCGGGCTGCTCAAGGGCGTCGATGTCGCGCCGCTCGTGCAGTCGCACCGCGACCGACTGCGGGCGGTCATCGTCATCGGTTCCGACCGTGCGGCGGTGCGCGCGGCATTCGAGCGACACGCCCCCGAGCTGCCGCTTTTCGAGGTCGAGCAGGAACAGACTGACGGTGTGATGCCTGCCGCTGTACGGCTGGCAGCCGGAGTCGCGCACGCAGGCGACACCGTGTTGCTCGCACCGGCTGCGGCATCGATGGACCAGTTCGCCGACTACGCCGATCGAGGCAACCGATTTGCCGCAGCGGTCAGGCAGCACGTGAAGGGAGAGTCGGATGACTACCGTCCGACCCCCGCGCCGCGGGGCGACTGAGCCTACTCCCGAGCATCGGCCGCGCGCCGTCGTCGTCGCTGTGCGGCGACTCTTCGGTGCCGACCGCTCTGACGTCATGCTCGTGCAGGGCACGACGATCTTCCTCGTGCTCTTCGGCCTCGTCATGGTGCTCTCGTCGTCGGCGGTGACGTCGAGTCAGAACAACGAGGGCGATTTCTTCGCCGTCTTCGCCCGACAAGGACTCTTCGCGCTCATCGGCATTCCGCTCATGCTCATGGTTGCGCGCCTGCCCGCGGTGTTCTGGCGTCGCTGGGCGCGCATCGCGGTCATGGTCGCACTCGCCCTCCAGTTGCTCGTCTTCACCGGTCTGGGCTACGACTACGGCGGCAACCAAAACTGGATCTCGATCGGCGGGCTCACCGCTCAACCGAGCGAGTTCTTGAAGTTCGCTCTCGTGATCTGGCTCGCGACCGTGTTGGCCGACCGGGCAGACGGCTTCAGTGACTGGCGCAGCGTGCTCGTGCCCGCGATACCCGTTTCGGGCCTCGCGATCGCGATGGTGCTCGCGGGTCAAGACCTCGGCACAGCATCCATCATGGTGGTCATCGTGCTGGCCGCCCTGTTCTTCGCAGGCGCACCGCTCGGCAAGCTCGCGGTCATGGTGATCGTGCTCGCCGCGGGCGCCGTGGCCTTCGCCTTCTCGAGCACGTCGCGCTCGAACCGCATCGACGTATGGCTCAACGGCTGCACGCCCGAAGACTACGAACTCACCTGCTGGCAGTCGATCCACGCGCTCTGGGCGATGGGCTCGGGGGGCATCTTCGGCCAGGGGCTGGGCAATTCGGCAGCGAAGTGGCGTTGGCTGCCGCACGCCGAGAGCGACTTCATCTTCGCGATCATCGGCGAAGAACTCGGGCTGGTGGGCGCGCTTGTGGTGCTCGCCCTCTACGCCGTGCTGGCCGTCGGACTGATCCGTCTCGTGCGCGGCCACACTGATCCGTTCCGGCGAATCGCAACCGGCGCCGTTCTCGCCTGGATCATCGGCCAGGCATTCGTGAACATCGCCGTGGTGCTCGGTCTACTGCCGGTTCTCGGGGTGCCGCTGCCCTTCATCTCGGCGGGCGGCACCGCGCTCGTCTCGTCGCTCGTCGGCATCGGCATGGTGCTCTCGCTCGCGCGAAGCCGACCGAGCGCCCCGCGCACCGCCGGAGTATCGTGACGACCGCCCTGCTCGCAGGAGGGGGCACAGCCGGTCATGTGAACCCGTTGCTCGCCCTGGCTGAGCACTGGAAGGCCGTCGAGCCCGAGGTCTCGATCATCGTGCTGGGCACCGCCGAAGGCCTCGAGTCGCGGCTGGTACCCGATCGCGGTTTCGAGCTGCAGACGATCGAGCGCGTGCCGTTTCCGAGGCGCCTGAATCGGGATGCGCTGAGGTTTCCGAGTCGTTTTCGCGGCGCGGTGCGTCGCGCTCGGGCGATCATCCGCGATCGGGGCGTCGACGTCGTCGTGGGGTTCGGCGGCTACGCCTCGGCGCCGGCGTACCTGGCGGCTCGTCTCGAGCGCGTGCCGATGATCGCTCACGAGGCCAACGCGCGCCCGGGCATCGCCAACAAGCTGGCGGCGCGCCTCGGTGCCGCCGTCGGCACGACCTTCGCCGGCACCCCGGTGCGCGGCGCGCGCGTCGTCGGCATGCCGTTGCGCCGCGAGATCGTCGAGCTTAATCGCGTCGCGACGCGCCCTGAGGCGCTGCAGCATTTCGGTCTCGACCCCGCGCACCCCGTGCTGCTCGTCACCGGCGGCTCGACCGGCGCTCGTCGCCTGAATGAGACGATCAGCGACGCAGCGGCTCGCATTCTCGGTGCGGGATGGCAGGTCGTGCACCTGACGGGAACCGGCAGAGGCGGTACGGATCCTGACCTGCCGGGGTTCGTGAGCCTGCCGTACTGCGATCGCATGGATCTGGCGTTCGCCGCCGCTGACCTCGTGCTGTGCCGGGCGGGCTCGGCCACGGTGAGCGAGCTCACCGTGCTCGCGCTGCCGGCCGTGCTCGTGCCCTATGCCGCGGGCAATGGCGAGCAACGGCTCAACGCCCGCGGCATGGTGGCAGCAGGAGCCGCGAGACTCGTCAATGACGCCGCGGTCTCGCCGCAGTGGGTGGCGGACGACCTCGTGCCGCTACTCATGGATCGGGCGGCCATCGCGCGCATGGCCGCGGCAGCGCAATCGCTTGACCGGCTTGATGGCGCAGCCGAGCTGCTCGCGCTCGTGCGCGAGCACCAGTCGCCGTCGAAGCGCGTAGGGTGATCGGCGATGATCAAGCCTGACCCTGCACTCGTTCTTCCTGCCTCGCTCGGGCGGGTTCACTTCGTCGGCATCGGCGGCTCGGGCATGAGCGGCATCGCCCGCATGATGCATGCGCGGGGCATGGCAGTGACGGGCTCTGACCGTTCGGAGTCGGCGGCGGTGACGACCTTGCGCGAGCTGGGAATCGAGGTGCAGATCGGCCACGACGCGCGCAACGTCGGCGATGCCGACACCCTCGTGGTGACCGGTGCGCTCTGGCTCGACAACCCCGAGTACCAGGAGGCGCTGAGTCGAGGCATGCCCGTGCTGCACCGGGCCCACGCGCTCGCCTGGCTCGTGCGCGAGGAGCGGTTGATCGCTGTTGCTGGCGCGCACGGCAAGTCGACGACGACCGCGATGCTGGTGACGGCACTGCGCGCGCTCGATCTCGACCCGAGCTTCGTGAACGGGGCGGTCATTCAGGCGGCGGGCACGAGCGCCGCGTGGGGCGAGGGCGAGCTCTTCGTCGTCGAGGCCGATGAGTCAGACGGTTCCTTCTTGCTCTACGACACCGCAGTCGGCATTGTGACGAACATCGACACCGATCATCTCGATCATTACGGCAGCGCGGATGCTCTCGCCGACGCCTTCGTCGAGTTCGCGTCGCGCGTGCACGAGTTCGTGGTGCTCTCTGCCGACGACGAGGGCACGGTGCGCGTGCGCGAGCGCCTCGACGGCGCGGTACGAGTGCTCTCTTTCGGCGAGGCCCCTGGCGCCGACGTGCGACTCGCCGCCGTGTCAGACGAAGGCCCCGTCGCCTACACCGTTGAGGTGAGCGGTGTCAGCTACGACGGAGCGCTCGGCGTGCCTGGCCGTCACAACGCGCTCAATGCCGCGGGTGTCGTCGCGATTCTCGTCGGCCTCGGCATCGAGCCCGCCGCGGCTGTCGGCGCCCTCGACGGCTTCTCAGGCACGCAGCGCCGATTCGAGTCGCATGGGCTCGCTGACGGTGTGCGACTCTACGACGACTATGCGCATCACCCCACCGAGGTGGCAGCCGCTCTGCAGACAGCGCGCTCCGTGGTGGGCGCCGGTCGCGTGATCGCCATCCATCAGCCGCATCTCTACAGCCGAACGCAGGCGATGGCCGCCGAATTCGCCGCTGTCTACGAGCGCGATGCCGATCACACGGTCGTGCTCGATGTGCACGGTGCGCGAGAAGACCCCATACCGGGTGTCACCGGAGCCCTCGTGGTCGACCGCTTCGCCGACGCGTCGAAGGTCGACTACCGGCCCGAGTGGTCGCAGGCCGCGCAGCGCATCGCAGAGATCGCCCGACCGGGCGACATCGTCATGACACTCAGCTGCGGCGATGTCTACCGCATCATCCCGCTCGTGCGGGAGGCGCTCGATCACCGCGCCACCGGAGCCGTCACGCCGTGAAGCGGCCCGAAGGGCACGATCGCGCGCCGCGCAGGGAGCCCCCGGCACCCGCACCGCGACAGACACGTGCCCCGCGGTCGTCGACGCCTCGGTCGAGCGGTGCCGAGTCGACACCGCCGCGTGCCCGCGCCGAAACGGCTCGCGCACCGCGCCAGCGCGCGTCAGACCAGCGAAACCCTGACGTCGACCAGAGTGATCGCGCTGCCCGCGCCGCCGCGCGCGCTGCCGCTCGAGAGCGCCGCGCCGCCGAGCGCGCCGAGCGTCGTCGATTCACTCGCCGCGGTCGACGGCGCCGCCTGATCGGCGCGGGAGTCGTGCTCGCGCTGCTCGGACTCATCGGGGGCGTGGCCCTCGTGACCCTCTCTCCGCTCATGGCGCTCACGACGATCGTGGTCGCCGGCACAGAGCGTCTCGACGCGAATGTGGTGCAGTCGGCCCTCGACGATCATCGGGGCACGCCACTGGCGCTGCTCGACGAGGGCGGCATTCGCAACGATCTGGCCCAGTTCGCGCTCATCAGGTCGTACTCGACCGAGGTCGTCCCTCCGCACACTCTCGTCGTGAGGGTGGTCGAGCGGCAACCCATCGGTGCGGTCGCGCGCGGCGCTGTCTGGGATCTGGTCGACGCGGCGGGCGTGGTGGTCGAGTCGTCGCCAGAACGCCCCGCGGGCATCCCGTCGCTCGCCGTCGATGCCGCTGATCCGGATGCCCTGCCGTTCCGCAGTGTCGCTGCCGTGCTGCTCGCACTCCCGAGCGAGTTGCGCGAACGCGTCGACGTGATCTCGGCGACCACCCGCGATGACGTGAGCTTCAGCATGATCGGGGCGGGGCACCGCGTGATCTGGGGGAGCGGGGAGCGCTCGGAGTACAAGGCGCGGGTGCTCGCGGCGGCGATCGGCGCGACCGATCAGGGGGTCGCCTGGGAGTACGACGTCTCGGCGCCCGACAGCCTGGTCGTGCGGCGGCTCTGAACGCACTGTGAGCGGCGGCCGTGTGCGCGCGACACGCGGCGTGCCTGCGGGGCCCCGCTCGCTGTGAGCCCTACCGTCGTCTCAGCAGTACATACTGAGCATAACTTTAGCCTTCAACTCGAAGGTTAATGTTTACCGCGGAAGGCTCCGACGTGACCTCGAACCAGAACTACCTCGCCGTGATCAAGGTCGTCGGCATTGGCGGCGGCGGCGTCAACGCCGTCAACCGCATGATCGAGCTCGGGCTGCGCGGGGTTGAGTTCATCGCGATCAACACCGATGCCCAGGCGTTGCTCATGAGCGATGCCGACGTCAAGCTCGACGTCGGT
Organism: Microcella sp.; assembly: GCF_019739195.1. Lineage (NCBI taxonomy): Bacteria > Bacillati > Actinomycetota > Actinomycetes > Micrococcales > Microbacteriaceae > Microcella > Microcella sp. The sequence continues at coordinate 107,458 of NZ_JAHHDS010000001.1, forward strand.
CGCGACCTGACGCGCGGACTCGGCGCCGGTGCCGACCCCGAGGTCGGTCGTCGCGCGACGGAGGACCACGCCGAAGAGATCGAGGAGGCGCTCGCGGGCGCCGACATGGTATTCGTGACGGCGGGTGAGGGAGGTGGCACCGGAACCGGCGGCGCCCCCGTCGTCGCGCGCATCGCGAAGTCGATCGGCGCACTCACGATCGGCGTGGTCACCAAGCCATTCGAGTTTGAGGGCAAGCGGCGCCAGGCGCAGGCCGACTCGGGCGTGGCCTCGCTGAAGAACGAGGTCGACACCCTCATCGTCGTGCCCAACGACCGACTGCTCGAGATCTCTGATCGCGGCATCTCGATGCTCGAAGCCTTCGCGACGGCCGACCAGGTGCTGCTCGCCGGCGTGCAGGGCATCACCGACCTCATCACGACCCCGGGCCTCATCAACCTCGACTTCGCCGACGTCAAGAGCGTCATGCAAGGAGCGGGCTCGGCCCTCATGGGCATCGGCTCGGCTCGCGGCGCCGATCGCGCCATCAAGGCGGCCGAGCTCGCCGTCGCGAGTCCGCTGCTCGAAGCGAGCATCGACGGCGCCCACGGCGTGCTGCTGTCGATCCAGGGCGGCTCGAACCTCGGCATCTTCGAGATCAACGACGCCGCCCGGCTCGTGCAAGAGGCCGTGCACCCCGAGGCCAACATCATCTTCGGCGCGGTCATCGACGACACCCTCGGCGATGAAGTGATGACCGCGCCGAAGATGATGTTGGCCTCGGGGTGCACGGCCTCTTGCACGAGCCGGGCGGCGTCGTTGATCTCGAAGATGCCGAGGTTCGAGCCGCCCTGGATCGACAGCAGCACGCCGTGGGCGCCGTCGATGCTCGCTTCGAGCAGCGGACTCGCGACGGCGAGCTCGGCCGCCTTGATGGCGCGATCGGCGCCGCGAGCCGAGCCGATGCCCATGAGGGCCGAGCCCGCTCCTTGCATGACGCTCTTGACGTCGGCGAAGTCGAGGTTGATGAGGCCCGGGGTCGTGATGAGGTCGGTGATGCCCTGCACGCCGGCGAGCAGCACCTGGTCGGCCGTCGCGAAGGCTTCGAGCATCGAGATGCCGCGATCAGAGATCTCGAGCAGTCGGTCGTTGGGCACGACGATGAGGGTGTCGACCTCGTTCTTCAGCGAGGCCACGCCCGAGTCGGCCTGCGCCTGGCGCCGCTTGCCCTCAAACTCGAATGGCTTGGTGACCACGCCGATCGTGAGTGCGCCGATCGACTTCGCGATGCGCGCGACGACGGGGGCGCCGCCGGTTCCGGTGCCACCTCCCTCACCCGCCGTCACGAATACCATGTCGGCGCCCGCGAGCGCCTCCTCGATCTCTTCGGCGTGGTCCTCCGTCGCGCGACGACCGACCTCGGGGTCGGCACCGGCGCCGAGTCCGCGCGTCAGGTCGCGACCGACGTCGAGCTTGACGTCGGCATCGCTCATGAGCAACGCCTGGGCATCGGTGTTGATCGCGATGAACTCAACCCCGCGCAGCCCGAGCTCGATCATGCGGTTGACGGCGTTGACGCCGCCGCCGCCAATGCCGACGACCTTGATCACGGCGAGGTAGTTCTGGTTCGAGGTCACGTCGGAGCCTTCCGCGGTAAACATTAACCTTCGAGTTGAAGGCTAAAGTTATGCTCAGTATGTACTGCTGAGACGACGGTAGGGCTCACAGCGAGCGGGGCCCCGCAGGCACGCCGCGTGTCGCGCGCACACGGCCGCCGCTCACAGTGCGTTCAGAGCCGCCGCACGACCAGGCTGTCGGGCGCCGAGACGTCGTACTCCCAGGCGACCCCCTGATCGGTCGCGCCGATCGCCGCCGCGAGCACCCGCGCCTTGTACTCCGAGCGCTCCCCGCTCCCCCAGATCACGCGGTGCCCCGCCCCGATCATGCTGAAGCTCACGTCATCGCGGGTGGTCGCCGAGATCACGTCGACGCGTTCGCGCAACTCGCTCGGGAGTGCGAGCAGCACGGCAGCGACACTGCGGAACGGCAGGGCATCCGGATCAGCGGCATCGACGGCGAGCGACGGGATGCCCGCGGGGCGTTCTGGCGACGACTCGACCACCACGCCCGCCGCGTCGACCAGATCCCAGACAGCGCCGCGCGCGACCGCACCGATGGGTTGCCGCTCGACCACCCTCACGACGAGAGTGTGCGGAGGGACGACCTCGGTCGAGTACGACCTGATGAGCGCGAACTGGGCCAGATCGTTGCGAATGCCGCCCTCGTCGAGCAGCGCCAGTGGCGTGCCCCGATGATCGTCGAGGGCCGACTGCACCACATTCGCGTCGAGACGCTCTGTGCCGGCGACCACGATCGTCGTGAGCGCCATGAGCGGAGAGAGGGTCACGAGGGCCACGCCCCCGATGAGTCCGAGCAGCGCGAGCACGACTCCCGCGCCGATCAGGCGGCGCCGTCGACCGCGGCGAGTGAATCGACGACGCTCGGCGCGCTCGGCGGCGCGGCGCTCTCGAGCGGCAGCGCGCGCGGCGGCGCGGGCAGCGCGATCACTCTGGTCGACGTCAGGGTTTCGCTGGTCTGACGCGCGCTGGCGCGGTGCGCGAGCCGTTTCGGCGCGGGCACGCGGCGGTGTCGACTCGGCACCGCTCGACCGAGGCGTCGACGACCGCGGGGCACGTGTCTGTCGCGGTGCGGGTGCCGGGGGCTCCCTGCGCGGCGCGCGATCGTGCCCTTCGGGCCGCTTCACGGCGTGACGGCTCCGGTGGCGCGGTGATCGAGCGCCTCCCGCACGAGCGGGATGATGCGGTAGACATCGCCGCAGCTGAGTGTCATGACGATGTCGCCCGGTCGGGCGATCTCTGCGATGCGCTGCGCGGCCTGCGACCACTCGGGCCGGTAGTCGACCTTCGACGCGTCGGCGAAGCGGTCGACCACGAGGGCTCCGGTGACACCCGGTATGGGGTCTTCTCGCGCACCGTGCACATCGAGCACGACCGTGTGATCGGCATCGCGCTCGTAGACAGCGGCGAATTCGGCGGCCATCGCCTGCGTTCGGCTGTAGAGATGCGGCTGATGGATGGCGATCACGCGACCGGCGCCCACCACGGAGCGCGCTGTCTGCAGAGCGGCTGCCACCTCGGTGGGGTGATGCGCATAGTCGTCGTAGAGTCGCACACCGTCAGCGAGCCCATGCGACTCGAATCGGCGCTGCGTGCCTGAGAAGCCGTCGAGGGCGCCGACAGCCGCGGCGGGCTCGATGCCGAGGCCGACGAGAATCGCGACGACACCCGCGGCATTGAGCGCGTTGTGACGGCCAGGCACGCCGAGCGCTCCGTCGTAGCTGACACCGCTCACCTCAACGGTGTAGGCGACGGGGCCTTCGTCTGACACGGCGGCGAGTCGCACGTCGGCGCCAGGGGCCTCGCCGAAAGAGAGCACTCGTACCGCGCCGTCGAGGCGCTCGCGCACGCGCACCGTGCCCTCGTCGTCGGCAGAGAGCACCACGAACTCGTGCACGCGCGACGCGAACTCGACGAAGGCGTCGGCGAGAGCATCCGCGCTGCCGTAATGATCGAGATGATCGGTGTCGATGTTCGTCACAATGCCGACTGCGGTGTCGTAGAGCAAGAAGGAACCGTCTGACTCATCGGCCTCGACGACGAAGAGCTCGCCCTCGCCCCACGCGGCGCTCGTGCCCGCCGCCTGAATGACCGCCCCGTTCACGAAGCTCGGGTCGAGATCGAGCGCGCGCAGTGCCGTCACCAGCATCGCGGTCGTCGTCGACTTGCCGTGCGCGCCAGCAACAGCGATCAACCGCTCCTCGCGCACGAGCCAGGCGAGCGCGTGGGCCCGGTGCAGCACGGGCATGCCTCGACTCAGCGCCTCCTGGTACTCGGGGTTGTCGAGCCAGAGCGCACCGGTCACCACGAGGGTGTCGGCATCGCCGACGTTGCGCGCGTCGTGGCCGATCTGCACCTCGATTCCCAGCTCGCGCAAGGTCGTCACCGCCGCCGACTCCGAACGGTCAGAGCCCGTCACTGCCATGCCCCGCGCATGCATCATGCGGGCGATGCCGCTCATGCCCGAGCCGCCGATGCCGACGAAGTGAACCCGCCCGAGCGAGGCAGGAAGAACGAGTGCAGGGTCAGGCTTGATCATCGCCGATCACCCTACGCGCTTCGACGGCGACTGGTGCTCGCGCACGAGCGCGAGCAGCTCGGCTGCGCCATCAAGCCGGTCAAGCGATTGCGCTGCCGCGGCCATGCGCGCGATGGCCGCCCGATCCATGAGTAGCGGCACGAGGTCGTCCGCCACCCACTGCGGCGAGACCGCGGCGTCATTGACGAGTCTCGCGGCTCCTGCTGCCACCATGCCGCGGGCGTTGAGCCGTTGCTCGCCATTGCCCGCGGCATAGGGCACGAGCACGGCCGGCAGCGCGAGCACGGTGAGCTCGCTCACCGTGGCCGAGCCCGCCCGGCACAGCACGAGGTCAGCGGCGGCGAACGCCAGATCCATGCGATCGCAGTACGGCAGGCTCACGAACCCCGGCAGGTCAGGATCCGTACCGCCTCTGCCGGTTCCCGTCAGGTGCACGACCTGCCATCCCGCACCGAGAATGCGAGCCGCTGCGTCGCTGATCGTCTCATTCAGGCGACGAGCGCCGGTCGAGCCGCCGGTGACGAGCAGCACGGGGTGCGCGGGGTCGAGACCGAAATGCTGCAGCGCCTCAGGGCGCGTCGCGACGCGATTAAGCTCGACGATCTCGCGGCGCAACGGCATGCCGACGACGCGCGCGCCGCGCACCGGGGTGCCGGCGAAGGTCGTGCCGACGGCGGCACCGAGGCGCGCCGCCAGCTTGTTGGCGATGCCCGGGCGCGCGTTGGCCTCGTGAGCGATCATCGGCACGCGCTCGAGACGAGCCGCCAGGTACGCCGGCGCCGAGGCGTAGCCGCCGAACCCCACGACGACGTCGACGCCCCGATCGCGGATGATCGCCCGAGCGCGACGCACCGCGCCGCGAAAACGACTCGGAAACCTCAGCGCATCCCGATTCAGGCGCCTCGGAAACGGCACGCGCTCGATCGTCTGCAGCTCGAAACCGCGATCGGGTACCAGCCGCGACTCGAGGCCTTCGGCGGTGCCCAGCACGATGATCGAGACCTCGGGCTCGACGGCCTTCCAGTGCTCAGCCAGGGCGAGCAACGGGTTCACATGACCGGCTGTGCCCCCTCCTGCGAGCAGGGCGGTCGTCACGATACTCCGGCGGTGCGCGGGGCGCTCGGTCGGCTTCGCGCGAGCGAGAGCACCATGCCGATGCCGACGAGCGACGAGACGAGCGCGGTGCCGCCCGCCGAGATGAAGGGCAGCGGCACCCCGAGAACCGGCAGTAGACCGAGCACCACGGCGATGTTCACGAATGCCTGGCCGATGATCCAGGCGAGAACGGCGCCGGTTGCGATTCGCCGGAACGGATCAGTGTGGCCGCGCACGAGACGGATCAGTCCGACGGCCAGCACGGCGTAGAGGGCGAGCACCACAAGCGCGCCCACCAGCCCGAGTTCTTCGCCGATGATCGCGAAGATGAAGTCGCTCTCGGCGTGCGGCAGCCAACGCCACTTCGCTGCCGAATTGCCCAGCCCCTGGCCGAAGATGCCCCCCGAGCCCATCGCCCAGAGCGCGTGGATCGACTGCCAGCAGGTGAGTTCGTAGTCTTCGGGCGTGCAGCCGTTGAGCCATACGTCGATGCGGTTCGAGCGCGACGTGCTCGAGAAGGCGAAGGCCACGGCGCCCGCGGCGAGCACGATCACCATGACCGCGAGCTTGCCGAGCGGTGCGCCTGCGAAGAACAGGGCGGCCAGCACGATGACCACCATGATGGATGCTGTGCCGAGGTCTTGACCCGCGAGCACCATCGCGATCGCGAGGCCCGAAACGGGTATCGCGGGCACGAGCACGCTGCGCCAGTCACTGAAGCCGTCTGCCCGGTCGGCCAACACGGTCGCGAGCCAGATCACGAGAGCGAACTTCAAGAACTCGCTCGGTTGAGCGGTGAGCCCGCCGATCGAGATCCAGTTTTGGTTGCCGCCGTAGTCGTAGCCCAGACCGGTGAAGACGAGCAACTGGAGGGCGAGTGCGACCATGACCGCGATGCGCGCCCAGCGACGCCAGAACACCGCGGGCAGGCGCGCAACCATGAGCATGAGCGGAATGCCGATGAGCGCGAAGAGTCCTTGTCGGGCGAAGACGGCGAAGAAATCGCCCTCGTTGTTCTGACTCGACGTCACCGCCGACGACGAGAGCACCATGACGAGGCCGAAGAGCACGAGGAAGATCGTCGTGCCCTGCACGAGCATGACGTCAGAGCGGTCGGCACCGAAGAGTCGCCGCACAGCGACGACGACGGCGCGCGGCCGATGCTCGGGAGTAGGCTCAGTCGCCCCGCGGCGCGGGGGTCGGACGGTAGTCATCCGACTCTCCCTTCACGTGCTGCCTGACCGCTGCGGCAAATCGGTTGCCTCGATCGGCGTAGTCGGCGAACTGGTCCATCGATGCCGCAGCCGGTGCGAGCAACACGGTGTCGCCTGCGTGCGCGACTCCGGCTGCCAGCCGTACAGCGGCAGGCATCACACCGTCAGTCTGTTCCTGCTCGACCTCGAAAAGCGGCAGCTCGGGGGCGTGTCGCTCGAATGCCGCGCGCACCGCCGCACGGTCGGAACCGATGACGATGACCGCCCGCAGTCGGTCGCGGTGCGACTGCACGAGCGGCGCGACATCGACGCCCTTGAGCAGCCCGCCGACGATCCACACCACCGATCGATAGGCGCTGAGCGCCGACGCGGCAGCGTGCGGGTTGGTCGCCTTCGAGTCATCGACCCAGGCGATCTCCCCTTCCGTCAGCACCAGCTGCGTGCGATGCGCGTCGACAGTGAAGTGGCGCAGAGCGTCGCGCACGGCGCGGGGCTCGGCGCCCGCAGCGCGAGCGAGCGCCGCCGCCGCGAGCACATTGGCAAGACCGTGGGGCGTGGCGAGGCCCGCCGTCATGACGTCGTCGAGCGACGCGAGCTCGAGCGCGCTGCGTTGCCGGTCGTCGAGAAACGCCCGGTCGACGATGAACTCGTCGACCACTCCCACATTGCTCGGCGTGGGCACCGCAGCGCCGAAGCCGATAGCTCGGCATCCCTCCGCGACCTCGGCCTCTTCCACCATGCGCATGGTCGCCTCGTCGCCGAGGTTGTACACGCAGGCGACGCGCGTATTGGCGTACACCTTGGCTTTCGCCGCGGCGTAGGCGGCAGCGCTGCCGTGCCAGTCGTAGTGGTCGTCGGCCAGGTTCAAGCAGGCGCTCGCGAGCGGATGCACGGCGCCGGGGCCCGAGACGGGCATCCAGTGCAATTGAAAGCTCGAGAGCTCGACCACCAGCACGTCGAAGCCGGCCGGGTCGCGAATCGCATCGAGAACCGGAACGCCGATGTTGCCGCACGGCGCCACGCGGCGGCCGTCGTCGAGCAGCATCGTGGCGGTCAACTGCGTGGTCGTGGTCTTGCCGTTCGTGCCCGTGATGAGAATCCACTCGGCTGCGGGAGCCACCTTGTCGCGCAGTCGCCACGCGAGTTCGACGTCCCCCCACACGGGCGTGCCTCGGTCACGCGCCCACGTGATGAGCGCGTGTTCGGGCGGGTAACCCGGTGAGACCACGACGAGCTGCGGGTCGAGCGCATCGAGATCTGGCGGCACGGCCAGTTCGTCGTCAAGCGCGAGCAGGTCGACACCGATGACGGGCAGAATACGCGCCCGGTCCTCGTCGGGCTGGCGAGCCGCGACCAGCACTCGAGCCCCAAGCTCGGCGAGAGTATCGGCGACCGAGAAGCCGGTGACTCCCAGACCGAGCACGAGCACTCGCAGGCCCGACCAGTCGTCGTGCCAGCTGGTCAGCTCATCGGGGCGCCCCACGGCTACTGACTGACCCACTCGAGGTAGAACAGGCCCACCCCGAGCGCCACGAAGAATCCGCCGATGAGCCAGAAGCGCACGACGACCGTCACTTCGG